>JAFVTK010000069.1 GCA_017503265.1 Clostridia bacterium
CCTTGCGCGTTAAACAGTCCGTAAGTAACCGCTTCGCCCGTTTCAAACGCGACGAGTGAGCCTGTTGCCCTTCTTTCTATATCGCCTTTAAACTCTTCGTAACCGTAGAATAACGTGTTAAATACGCCTTCGCCACGAGTTTCGGTAAGGAACTGACTTTTATACCCGAACAAGCCCCTTGCAGGAACTTTAAATTCCAAACGAATACGACTACCGATATTTTCCATTTGTAAAAGCTCGCCCTTTCTAACGCCCATACTTGAAAATACGCTTCCGGTTTTATCTTCTGGTACGTCAACGACTAGCCTTTCCATAGGCTCTAAAATCGTATCGCCGTCCTGTTTATACATTACTTTGGGCGCACCAACCTGAAACTCGTAACCAGCGCGGCGCATAGTTTCAATCAAAATTGAAAGGTGCATTTCACCCCTACCGCAAACCCTATAAGAATCAGCGGAATCAGTTTCTTCTACCCTTAAAGAAACGTCTTTGAGCATTTCTTTAAACAATCTGTCGCGAAGATGACGGGTGGTAACGAATTTACCTTCTTTACCAGCAAACGGACTGTCGTTAACTGAAAACAACATTTCCACCGTCGGCTCTGAAATTTTTACGAAAGGTACGGGTTCTACGAGTGTAGGTGAACAAATAGTATCACCGATAGAAACGTTTTCTAAACCGCTTACACAAACTATATCGCCTGCCTTTGCCGTCTCTACTGATACCCTGTTAAGCCCTTCAATTTGATATATGCTTACGAGTTTGCCTTTTACTTCCTTACCCGTAACGTTATAGTTACAAGTTTGAACGTCTTGGTTTACGGCAATACTTCCGCGTTCTATCCTGCCGATACCTATTCTGCCGACGTATTCGTTATAATCTATTGACGATACGAGCATTTGGAAAGGTCCGTCCATATCGACTTCTTGCGGTTCAAAATGGTTTACTATTGCATCAAAAAGTGGCGTTAAATCCGTACCCTGAACCTTGCAATCGGTACTTGCCGTTCCTGCCCTGCCAGAGCAGAAAATAATCGGGCTGTCAATTTGGTCGTCGCTTGCGTTAAGGTCAAAAAGCAGTTCTAAAATTTCGTCTTGAACTTCGGAAAGCCTTGCGTCGGGTCGGTCAATTTTATTAACTACTATAATAAGTTTATGATTTAGTTCAAGCGCTTTTTGCATAACGAAACGCGTTTGTGGCATCGGCCCTTCGCACGCGTCAACGAGTACTAAAACGCCGTTAACCATCTTCAATACGCGTTCCACTTCTCCACCAAAATCGGCGTGTCCCGGCGTATCTACGATATTAATTTTAACGCCGTTATAAAATGCCGACGTATTTTTTGCTAAAATAGTTATTCCCCTTTCGCGCTCAATGTCGCCAGAGTCCATAACCCTGTCCATAACTTCTTGATTATCGCGGAATATACCGCCTTGTTTAAGCATTTCGTTAACCAAAGTCGTTTTACCGTGGTCAACGTGCGCGATAATGGCAACGTTTCTAACGTCTGTTCTTTTCAAATTTCAAGTCCGTCCTTTACTAAATTTCACTTTCCACTTAATCATTTTAACGCGTAGAGAAGCGCAATTATCGTTTTTGCGTCTTTAATTTCTCCATGCGCAATCATATCTTTCAACTTTTCTTTTTCTATCCACACCGCAGTTAAAAACTCGTCTTCGTCAAGGTGTGCTTTCGCTTCCCTTATACCAACCGCGCGGTATATCCTTATAATTTCGGTTGTATACGCGGGCGTAGGATAAACGTCAAACAGTTTTTCCACTTTATCGGCAATAATTCCGCCTTCTTCTTCAAGTTCGCGAATAGCGGTTTGTGCGGGATCTTCGCCTTCGTTAAGTTTACCTGCGGGGATTTCGTAAATCACTTCACCGTAGGGATAGCGGAATTGTTTAACGAGTAAAATTTTCCCGTCTTTTTCGCAAAGTATTGCGCTACCGCCACTATGTTCTACAAGTTCCCTTACGGCAGGTTTACCGTCAGGCAATTTAATATCGTCTTTTCTAACGTTTAATATTTTGCCTTTATATAAATAAGTTTTATTTACGGTTTTTTCACGAAAGTCCATTGATTACGTCCTTAATATACGTTGCAATTTTTTTTGCCCTACCAAAGAACGCAAACGGTTTAGATTTAACCGCGTATTTATACGAAACGAACGCGTAACGTATAGCGTCTTTATCTTCGCTCTCTATAACGTTAGCAAGCATATCTATAACTAGAATAAACTCGTCTTTAACGTCCTCTTTAAGTTTACTTGCTTTAACCTTTTGTTTATCTTCTAAAAGAATATCCTTTACCGCCTTAATAGACGCGCCATATGCCTTTTTAAGCAATTCTTTTTCTCTACGTTCAGTCTGCTCTTTTTCTTCCTTTTCGCGCGCGCGACGCTCTTCTTCTTCGGTAAGCGCTTCTATGGGGTCTTGAAGTTTACCTTCTATAACGCTATCCATAAGCATTTTTACCGAATTCTTAAACGGTTTAATCATTGCAGTAATAAACGCGTCGTAAGAAGACGCACAACTGCCGTCAACGTAAAAGTATTTGTTTATAAAATCGTTTAAATTAATTCTTTTAGCGTCAATATCAACTAAAACCGTAAAAATAAACGCTAAAAGTTCACGCGAATTAGGTGGCAAAATAAATTCACCCTTATCGCTCGACAAATGCTGACTTTTAACCAAATATTTTTTTTGTGCCGCTTGATAATCAAAATCAGTCAAGCAATTTTGAAACAGCGCTAAAAGCGTACCCGAACTTGCGATAGATTTAAGCATATTCGCAAGTTTTACGTCCGCAAGAATATACTTACTATCAATAAGTTCGTCAACGCGTTCTAAAAACAACTCTAATTCTTCACGTTTGGTCATTAATTTTCTCCCAAAAACAGTAAACTCTTTATGATTATACCATAATTTAAACACATTATAAACTTTTTTGTCATAATTTTGCAAAATTTTCGGCAAAGTTCTTTACAAATTAATATTTTGTGATATAATAAATAAACAGTAATATGGAGATTTTTGTTTTATGCAGGTCAAAGGTGATTCGTCACTCAACAAATTAATATTGTTATTCGTCTTTGACAAGATGGAAGTGCCGCTTTCAGAAAATACGGTACTAGATATGTGTTGTTCGTCGAACAACTGGCTTGCTTACATGGATTGTCAACCGATACTTAATCAACTTCTCGATTGCGGATGGATTTATAATATCGGCAATAGCGGTGAACCGCTTTACACCATTACGCCTGACGGGCGTATTTGTCTTGCCAACTTTTTTATTAATATCCCCGCATCTACTCGTGAAGAAATTTCGCTGTTTATTAAAAACAACCGCGCAAAATATCGCAGAAAGCAAGAGTGCGTTGCCGATTATTTTATGAATAAAGACGGCACTTACACGGCATATTTGAAAATTATTGAGCCAGCACAACCGGTTTTGGAACTTAAACTTGTCGTTCCCAACCGCCAAATTGCAAAAGATATTTATAAGAAGTGGGGCGAAAAGGCGGCTGACGTTTATAGAAACGTTTACGAAAATCTCGTTGACTGACATAAAATTTTAAGGAGAATATTAAATGCAGACTTACATGACCAAAGGAACTTGTTCTAGACAAATTTTATTTGACGTTACCGAAGACCTTAAAGTTAAAAACGTTAAATTCATCGGCGGTTGCAGCGGCAATCTTCAAGCAGTTGCAAGATTAGTAGACGGAAAGGACGTTGACGAAGTGATTTCAACTTTGAAAGGTATTAAGTGCAGAAGTAATACTTCTTGTGGCGACCAATTAGCACTTGCCCTTGAAGAATATAAATTAAGACTAGCAAACCCTGATTTAGGAAAAAGAAAATAATTATTAGCGCCGCTATTTAGTGGCGCTTTATATTTTAGAAAAACGGAAATTTAAAAAAACTATTGATTTTCTACTTTTTTCATAGTATAATATAGATAGTAAAAACTTTATTTTAAGTTTACTGGTTTTTCTCCGCATTTCTTTCGGGCAAAATCACAGCAACTTTATATGATTTAAGGAGGAATTTTTATGAAAATTGTTACTATTAGCCGTGAATTCGGTAGTGGCGGGCGTGAACTAGGCAAAAAAATTGCAGAAATTTTAGGCTATGATTATTACGACCGCGAAATTATTACGACTATTGCAGAGCGTCATGATATGGACGAAAAGTACGTTGAATACGCGCTAAATAACCACGCATGGCAAACTATTCCGCTTACTTTCCACCACTCTTTCTTATCCCCCGCTCTTTTTACCGCGCCACAAACCAAACTTTTGAACGAGCAAAAACAAGTAATTGAAGAAATTGCAAAAGCGGGTAAAGATTGCGTTATCGTTGGTAGAAACGCTGACGTTTTACTTGAAGAATACAACCCCTTTAACATCTTCGTATGCGCAGATATGAGCGCTAAAATTAAACGTTGCCAAGAACGCGCAGAAGACGGCGAAAACCTTTCTGAAAAGGAAATCAAGCGCAATATCAATCGAATAGAAAAAAATCGTGCGCGCACGCGTTTTCTTATCGCCGACGGCGAGTGGGGACATAGAAAATCTTATCACCTTATCGTCAACACAACCGACTGGGAAATTGACAAACTTGCCCAAGCAGTTGCGGGTATGATTAAACTTCACGGCGACACTCCTTCAAACGACTAAAAACATCAAAAAACATATAAAAAACACTCCGCTTTCACGGAGTGTTTTTTATCTTTAACTTTTATTTTGCAAATTCCGTTGCGCGCCACTCTCTTATGACGTTAACTTTAATTTGTCCAGGATATTCCATTTCTTGTTCAATCTTTTTAGCAATTTCTTTTGCCAAGAACAATGTTTGAGCGTCGTTAACCTGTTCGGGTTTAACCATTACGCGCACTTCCCTACCCGCTTGGATAGCGTAGCACTTTTCAACGCCCTTAAATCCACTTGAAATCTCTTCAAGTTTTTGCAATCTCTTAATATAATTAGTGGTAGTTTCACGCCTTGCGCCAGGTCTTGCGCCCGAAATAGCGTCAGCCGCTTGAACGAGAATTGCTTCAATAGTTTTAGGTTCTACGTCGCCGTGGTGAGCGAGAATTGCGTTAATAACGTTATTATTTTCTCTATACTTCTTTGCAAGGTCGCCACCGATTTGCATGTGCGTGCCTTCAATTTCAAAGTCAACTGCTTTACCGAGGTCGTGTAAAAGCCCCGCGCGTTTTGCAAGCGTTTCGTCAACGCCAAGTTCCGCCGCCATTACGCCAGCCAAATGCGAAACTTCAATAGAGTGTTTAAGTACGTTTTGACCGTAACTAGTACGGAATTTTAATCGACCTAAAAGTTTAACGATTTCAGGGTGAAGCCCAAAAATCTTACACTCATACATAGCCGCTTCGCCTGCTTCTTTGATTTGTTGATCGAGTTCTTTTTTAACTTTTTCAACAGTTTCTTCAATTCTTGCAGGGTGAATTCTACCGTCTTGAATAAGTTTTTCAAGCGCAATTCTTGCAACTTCACGCCTTACGGGGTCGAAGCCCGAAACAATAACTACTTCGGGAGTATCGTCGATAATAAGTTCTATACCCGTTGCGTTTTCTAACGTTCTAATATTTCTACCTTCACGGCCGATAATCCTTGCTTTCATATCGTCGCTGGGTAGTGGTACTACCGAAACGGTAATTTCAGAAGCCTGTTCAGTAGAACATTTTTGGATAGCAAGGCTAACGATTTCTTTTGCCTTTCTCTCACCGTTCTCTTTGGCTTCCGCTTCAATGTTTTTAACCATACCGGCAGCGTCGCGTTTTGCTTCGTCGGTAATTGAGAGAATAAGTTGTTGTTTCGCTTCTTCTCTACTCATTTGAGAAATCTTTTCAAACTCTTTAATCATCTTGTCGTGTTGTGCGGCAATGTCTTCGAGTTTTTTATCAAGTTCCCCTTCTTTAACCTTTAACGCGTTTTGCTGTTTAGTGGTTTCCTCGTTGCGCTTCGCAAGATTTTCTTCTTTCTTCTCCAAAGTTTCTTCCTTTTGGTTAAGTCTGTTTTCCATCCTTTGAAGTTCAGCGCGTTTCTCTTTGGATTCGCGTTCAAATTCGTTGCGAAGTCTAATTTCCTGTTCTTTTGCTTCTAATATAGCCTCTTTCTTAATAGCCTTGCTCTCTTCTCTAACGTCGTCGAGCATTCTATTGCGCTGTGCTGCAATGTCGCCTTGATCTTTTTCAATCTTTTTAATAACGGCTTTTCCGCTGAAAATCCAGCAGATTACCGATGCAACAACCGCCAAAACCGCTACGACAGCAACTACTATCCAAGCAACAGTTGCGTCATTAGCCAAGAACAGGGAGCCGTAGTTAAAATTCTGCATATTAATATGCCCTCCTGTTTTTTATTTTTTACACGCTTATATAAGCGCGTATTTTTAACCTATTTAAATTTTACTATAATTTTCCTAAAAAGTCAATGATTAATTAGTCTTGTTTATTCTTATTATTAAAGGCTTCCATAATTTTTGCTTTTATTTCTTCGGCAATCTCTACGTTGTTTTCCAAGAAGTCAACAGCCTTTTCTCTACCTTGTGCAATCTTATCACCGTTATAAGAAAACCAAGAACCGCTCTTTTGCAATATATCGTATTCAAGTCCCAAGTCTACTAGACAACTGCCTTTTGATATGCCTTTACCAAAAATAATATCGAATTCCGCAGTCTTAAAGGGCGGAGCAACCTTATTCTTAACGATTTTTGCCTTCGTGTGGTTACCGTAAGCGCCGCTGCTATCTTTAAGCGCGTCCGACTTGCGCACGTCTATACGCACGCTTGCATAGAATTTAAGCGCCTTTCCACCCGCGGTAACTTCGGGGTTGCCAAACATTACGCCAACCTTTTCACGAAGTTGGTTAATAAATATTATACAAGTTTTGCTCTTGTTAGTTATAGCCGTAAGTTTACGGAGCGCCTGACTCATAAGCCTTGCTTGCAAGCCGACGTGAGAATCGCCCATATCCCCTTCAATTTCAGCCTTTGGCGTAAGTGCCGCAACCGAGTCGACTACGATAATATCTACCGCTTTACTGTTAACGAGCGACGCGGTTATATCAAGCGCTTGTTCACCAGTATCGGGTTGAGAAACGTAAAGTTCGTCAAGATTAACGCCGAGTGCCTTTGCATAAACGGGGTCAAGCGCGTGTTCAGCGTCAACGAACGCAGCAATACCGCCCGCTTTTTGCGTTTCTGCTATACAATGGAGCGCAACGGTAGTTTTACCCGAAGATTCAGGTCCGTAAATTTCAATAATTCTACCGCGCGGAAGTCCGCCTACACCGATAGCAAGGTCAAGCGATAAACAACCTGTGGGCAAAACTTCAATAGAAGTGTCCCCTGCGGCTTGCCCTAAACGCATAATCGCCCCTTTACCGTATTGTTTTTCAATTTGCGCCATCACACCGTCAAGCGCTTTAATTTTTGCTTCATCCATCTTTGTTTTTCCTCTATACATTTTTTAATTTTTTTATTGCCAAAAACAGCGCAGTATTCTTTGCCGTTTCCGTAATTTCTTCTCTATTACCCGTAAGGTTTAACTTATAAGTATGCACGCCGTCTTTCATCCCTACGGCAATATAACACAGTCCTACGGGTTTTTCGGTATCGTCGCTCTTTGGTCCTGCAATGCCCGTCGTTGCAACTGCAACGTCGCAATTACCGCTCCTTAAAAGCCCTGCCGCCATTTGATACGCAACCACCGCGCTAACCGCCCCGTGTCTATCCAAATCGGCTTTATTCACGTTAAGACGCTTTACTTTACTCTCGTTAGAATAAGTTACCACGCCTTCGTGAACGAACGCGGACGCGCCCGGGTTTTTGATGACTTCGGAAACCACTCTACCGCCCGTAAACGATTCGGCTACCGAAAGTTTTAAGTTTTTTAGTTTTAATACGTCGAATAATCTTTCGCCTAGCGTAGTATCAAACTCCGCATAAACGTTTTCTTTAAGCCCGCCCACTATAAAGCGAATAACTTCGGCTCTCGAAACTTCATCCACGCCGTCGTCAAAAAGCAAATCCACGCTCACGTCGCCGTGCTTTTGATATATATTACATTTAAGACCGTCGTAAACGGCTTCCGCATTAGAAAGCACGTCGTCAAGAGTAGGAATATCGCCAAAATATTTTAATATTAGGCGGTTACTTTTTATACCGAACTTATTTTCTAAATACGGCAAAACGAACTTATCGCACATAGGTTTAAATTCCGAATAACGTTCGGGCAAAACCACCACGGTAAACTCACTTACGTCAACTATAAAGCCTTGAAACGCGCCTTTTAAGTTGGGTATTACCGTCGCTTCAATAGGCATAAGCGCAAAATCGTCCGAATACTCTACCCCGTCGTTTTTCCCGACTGCGTCTAGAAAAATACGCGCGTTTTCGTTCTCGGCAAGTGCAGTATCTAATTTTTGAGCAATTACGTCTTTTAAATCAAATGAAACTTCTTCTCCGCCCACGATAATAAGATTATCCACGGTGTCTTTAAATTCGTCAATTCTCGTACGGAAAGCGTGGTCATCCGTGCACGATAAAATTTCCACGGTGGAAACGTCTATCCCACCGTTTTTAAACGCACCGACTACTCTGCCGTAATATTCGCCGTCGAAATCACATTCGGCGGTTCTAAAAAACACCAAAGCGGTTTTCATTTTTTAATCTTTATCCTTTAATACTGCCCTGTTTTTTACTATACACTCAACGCCTGAAACAATCGTTAAAAGCGTTGCAACGCCTAATAGCGCAAGTCCTACGATATTAATAATCGAATAAGTTGCGGGCATAATATCCGCGCCTGCAAGAAGCACCGCAATAGCAACGTCTTGCACGAAAGTTTTAATTTTACCCGACTTATCCGCAGCAATAACCGCGCCTTTGGATGCAGCCACCATCCTAAATCCGCTTACGACGAGTTCGCGAGCAAGAATAATTGCAACCGCGATTGCCGCATACGGCGGTAAAATCAAAACGCCCCCAACGGGAACTAACATTACGATAAGCGCAGTCGATACCAAAACTTTATCTGCAATAGGGTCTAAAAATTTACCTAAATTAGTAACTAGATTGTATTTTCTTGCTATGTGTCCATCAAGAAAATCCGTCGCCGCGGCAAGCACGAAAATAACCGCTGCAATAGCAAAATTAAACGGTATTGCAGGTATAAAATATACAGCCACAAAAACGGGGATCATAATTAATCTTAAAATCGTTAGTTTGTTTGGTAAGTTCATAATCTATCTCCATATAGGTCGTAACCCGTCGCTTTTTTTATCTCTACGTCGTAATATTTGCCGTACTCCACTTCGTCAGCCGAAAAGAAATAAACTTTTCCGTCAATATCCGGGGCGTTGAAATACGCGCGCCCGTAATAAACGAGTTCGTTTTTGTCAAAACCTTCCGCAACGACTTTAAGCGTTTTACCAACGAAAGGCGCAAGGTTTTCTTTAACGACCTTTTTTTGTACCGAATAAAGTTTTCTATAACGCTTATCCTTGGTTCTTTGGTCTATTTGCCCGTCAAGCCGAGCGGCCGCCGTGCCTTCTTCTTTACTGTACTTAAAGAAGCCAGCGTTAAACAGTTTTGCCTGCTTTATAAATTCTAAAAGATTGTTAAACGCCTGTTCGCTCTCTTGCGGAAAACCAGTTATGAAAGTAGAGCGGATTGCAATATTTGGGATTTCTTTTTTTAGTTTATTTATCAAATCTAAATATCCTTGTCCCGTGCCTTTACGATTCATAAGTTTAAGAATTTTATCGTCAGCGTGTTGTAAAGGTATATCTAAATATTTGATGACTTTGTCGTTGTTTTTAATCTCTTGAATAAGTCCGTCGGTCAAGTTTTCAGGGTAACAATAAAGCAACCTTATCGAGCGGATATTTTCAAGTTTAGAAAGTTCTTTAATTAATTGTTCAAGCGAACTTTTAGGCGTTAAATCAAATCCGTACCGCGCGGTATCTTGTGCAACCAAAATAAGTTCGTTGACTTCTCCTAACCCATTTGCTTCTCTAATAAGGTCGGCTTTTTCAACCGAGCGATATTTGCCACGAATAAAAGGGATTAAACAGTAAGTACAATGATTAGAGCAACCGTCTGCTATCTTTAAGTAAGCGTAACCACCTGTCGTAAGCACGCGCTCCGTTCCACACTCACCGCGCGGATTGCCTACGGCATTAACCCTAACGCCTGCGCATACGTCGTCAATTACTTTCAAAATACTGCCGTAATCGGATACACCCATAAAAGCGTCGACTTCAACTAATTCGCCGTAAAGTTCGTCAATAAACTTTTGCGGTAAACACCCCGTAACGATAATCTTTTTATTACCGTCCGCCTTTTTATATTCGTTAGCGGCAAAAATCTCGTTAATCGCTTCTTCTCTCGAACTTGCCAAAAATGCGCAAGTGTTGATTATGATAATCTCCGCGTCTTCAATGGACGGCGTAAGAATATGTTTTTTCTCAATCAGCGCAAGCATCTTTTCCGTATCTACACGGTTTTTGTCGCAACCGAGTGAAATTACACCCACGCGTTTTTTATCTATCATAAAAATTCCTTATCCGTTAATCAGGCATCGCGCCAAATCTTTCTACGAACTGTTCTCTGGTTAAAAGCACTCTGCGCGCTTTACTGCCTTCGTTGCCAGAAACGAAACCCATCCTTTCCATCTTATCGACCAAGCCACCCGCGCGCGAATAACCTATTTGGAAACGGCGTTGCAGTTGCGAAATTGAAACGGTTTCAGTATTTACGGCAAGCCAAAGTGCTTTTAAGAAGAATTCGTTTACTTCGTTTGCTTCGTCGCCACCGTCAAATCCGTCCGAAGAAGTTTCTTCTTGTTTAGGTTTGGTTTCGTTATCAATAAACTCTTTTAGTTCGTCGTCAAAGTAAGCGGTATTCTTTTCTTTAATATAATTTACAACGTTAGTGATTTCTCTACCGCTAATATAAGCGCCTTGATACCTTTCGTAATTACCCATAGACGAATCCTTAAACAACATATCGCCGTTGCCGAGCAATTTTTCCGCGCCGCCTTCACCCAAAATTGTTGAAGAGTCTGCGTAGTTCATAACTTTAAGCGCTATACGCGAAGGCAAGTTCGCCTTAATAGTACCCGTAATAACGTCAACTGACGGACGCTGTGTAGCAAGTACCAAGTGAATACCTGCTGAACGGGATTTTGCTGCAATCATACGGATACGCTGTTCCAAATCCTTCTTGCACGCTTCCATAAGGTCTGCAAGTTCGTCTATAAAGAAGACAATTCGCGGTA
>JAFVTK010000070.1 GCA_017503265.1 Clostridia bacterium
AACAGCACCATTATCCATAAGTTTACCCATATATCCAGTATCTACAAGCCCTTTATACACAGGTTGACTAGACGGATAAACGTCTAAAGTAAAGTCGTTATTATTGATGGGCGTGTCGCCTAAAATTTGGCTTGCTTCGGCAATATTTTCGTACATACCACCCGCGCAGCCTGCAATTACGCCCTGTTCAACGTAAACCTTGCCGTCCTTAATTTTGTCGGTAAGTTTAAATTCGCCCTTGCCTTCGGGTAAAAGTTTTTGCCCTGCTTCTTCAGCAGCCTTTAATAGTTCGTAAGGACGGGACAAGAAGTCTTTAATCGTGTAAGCGTTAGACGGGTGGAAAGGAAGAGCAATCATAGGTTCAACTTTTGAAAGGTCGATAACTATACCCCTATCGTAATACGCGCCGTCGTCAGGGTTCATTTGCTTATACGCGTTAGGTCTGCCGTGGTCAATATAATATTTTTGCGTTTTTTCGTCGGTTACCCAAACCGAAGAAAGACAAGTAGTTTCGGTGGTCATAACGTCAATGCCGTTTCTAAAATCCATTGAAAGCGTCTTTATGCCGTTACCAACGAATTCAAGCACTCTATTTTTAACGAAACCGCTCTTAAAGGTTGCTTTAACGAGCGCGAGCGCAACGTCGTGCGGACCAACGCCCTTTCTTAATCTTCCCTTTAAGTTAACCGCAACGATTTCGGGCATATCAAGGTCGTAAGTTCTATTCAATAACTGCTTAACGAGTTCGGGACCGCCTTCACCAACAGCCAAAGTACCGAGCGCGCCGTAACGGGTGTGACTGTCAGAGCCTAAAATCATACCGCCGCAGAACGCGCGCATTTCACGCATATATTGATGTATAACCGCTAAGTGCGGTGGAACGAACGCGCCGCCGTATTTTTTAGCAGCCGAAAGACCGAAAACGTGGTCGTCTTCGTTAATAGTTCCGCCAACCGCGCAGAGTGAGTTGTGGCAGTTAGTCAAAGTGTAAGGTAACGGAAATTTATCAAGACCGCTCGCCTTTGCCGTTTGAATTATGCCGACGTAAGTTATGTCGTGCGAAGTGATTTCATCAAACTTAACGTTGAGTTTTTTATCGTCGCTTGACAAATTGTGCGCCGACAAAATTTTGTAAGCCATCGTGCCTTTTTTTGCCGCGTCGTCTTTTGCTTTTGCCCTAACTAATTTACCGTCCTTAAAATATACGCCTTTTTCAATAAGTTTAACCATTGTAATTCTCCCAAAAATATGTTCGCATTAAAGTATATAATATTCGCGAAAATTTTGCAAGCGTATTTAAATACTAAATAAAGTCAAAAAAACTTAAAAAACCCCCTTGATTTTTTCTTGCTTTTGTAATACAATAATAATATGGATAGAAAAAAAGATGTTTTTATGTTTAAATATTCGCCTGTCGTTTGGGCTCTTTTGTCGCTAGTTATTATTCTTTCGGCAGCAGGGCTTATTTGGAATATATATTCGCTTGTCGAATATTCCTTATTAGGCGGCGCTAAAACGGTTACGCACGCGCTTATGATTATCATTACCGCCGCGCTTATTTTGTTCGTTATAAGCGTTATGGTTTACGGGCGATACGTCGTTACCGAAAAATATTTAATTCAGTACTTTGGGTTGGTAAAAAACAAAACCGAACTTTCAAAGATTATCGCGATTACTCACTTTAAAAAAAGCGATAAATTAGTGGCGTATTTTAGCGACCAAAAATATACCGTTATCGTTATTTCACCCGCCCTTTACGACGCGTTCGTTTTAAGCGTACGCGACAAAAACCCGTCGGTTGTGTTCGACAGTAGAATTGACGGCGAAGATACGCCCGAATAAAAATTTCTTTCTATTAAAAAAACCTTGTCAAAACGGTTGACAAATACGCTATCATAGGAATATACTTTAATTACAATTTAACGTCCGGTAGGTAAGGCTACCATAGGGATACGGACTGCTGCCGCGAAGTAGTGGAGACACTACAAGATGGTGTGAACAGACCACGTCGAATCAAGGCGTGATCTAACGCAGTTTCATTGCCCTACGGTGCTAAAGCCAGTATGGTTATTCCGCAAATTTTTTGCGGTAAATTTGGTTTTACCTGCTTATTTTTTAAGTAGGTTTTTTGTTTTTTTAGCGGCGTTTTTTTGGCAAAATTTTTCTAAAGGAGAACAAGTATGATCGAAGAAATCAATACCGTGTTTGAAAAATTGAGTTTTTTCTTTGAAACGCGCAAGTTTGCCGACCTGCGCATTTTAACGCTTGACCTTGAGCCAGCCGACATTGCCAACTTTATGGAAAACAACCTTGACGAGAAAGAACAACTTAAGTTTTTCCGTCTTCTTCCTAAAGAACTTGCCAGCGACGTTTTCGTCGAAACGGATACCGATACGCAAGAAAGACTTATTAAAGCGTTTACCGATAGAGAACTTAAAGAAGTTATCGACGATATGTTCCTTGACGACGCCGTTGACCTTATTGAAGAAATGCCCGCCAACGTCGTTAAGAGAATCTTAAAAAACGCTGACCCTGAAAACCGCAAACAAATTAACGCGCTTTTAGAATACCCCGACGATACCGCGGGTTCGATTATGACACCCGAGTACGTTTCACTTTCCGCAAGCATGACCGTCGAAGAGGCATTTGATAAAATTAGGCGCACGGGACTTAATAAGGAAACTATTTACACTTGTTACGTTACCGATAGAAAGAAAAAACTTACGGGCGTGGTTACCGTTCGCGATATGTTGCTTGCCGATAAACAAGAACTAATCGCGCACATAATGGATTCAACCGTTATCACCGCCTTTACGCTTGACGATAAAGAACAAGTTGCGCTTAAATTTTCAAAGTACGCCTTCCTTGCCCTACCCGTCGTCGATAAAGAAGGGTGTTTGGTCGGTATAGTTACCGTTGACGACGCAGTTGACGTTATCCAAGAAGAAGCCACCGAAGATATTCAAAAAATGGCGGCAGTTCTGCCAAACGAAAAGCCGTACTTAAAGCAATCAATTTGGTCGATTTGGAAAGCGCGCGTGCCGTGGCTACTTCTTCTTATGATTTCCGCAACCTTTACGAGTATGATTTTATCGCACTACGAAGCTAGTCTTGCTGCAGTCGGCGGTGGGCTTTTGTATATGTTCGTGCCTATGCTTATGGGTACGGCGGGTAATGCGGGCAATCAAACTTCGGTTACGGTAATCCGCGCTATCGCGTTGGGCGAAGTAGAGTTTAAAAACGTGTTTAGGGTTATTCTTAAAGAAATGCTTGCCGCTTTCGTTTTAGGTTTAACGGTTGCCGTCGCATGCTTTTTAAAACTTATGTTTATCGACAACCTTTATTACGAAATTAGCGTAACGGTTGCGTTAATCGTGTCCGCAGTACTGCTTTTAACGATTGTAATGGCAAAACTTGTCGGTTGTATTCTTCCGCTTATCGCTAAAAAATGTAGGCTCGACCCTGCGGTTGTTGCAAGCCCGTTTATGACCACTATCGTTGACGTACTTTCACTTATAATTTACTGCTCTATCGCAATCGCGGTTTTAGGGTAAAAATTAAAAGGATTAAAATAAAATCAATAAATATTTCGTTTAATTAAGTCGCGGCGGTAAAAATTTACCGCCGCGACTTGTTCTTTTCTTTAACTAATAAAAAATACGCACCGCTAAAAATAGCGGTGCGTTGATTTTTGTTTTTTAAGTAAACCCTTAAATATTATTCAGCGGGTTTTTCTTCTTCTGCAGCAGGTTCTTCAGCAGGAGCAGCAACTTCTTCAGCGGGTGCTTCTACTTTGTTTTTCTTAGCAAGTTTCTTTTCCATTTTAAGTCTTTGCTTTTCTGCTTCAGCAGCAGCCTTTGCTTCTTCTGCTGCTAATTTTTCAGCAGCAGCGGCAGCCTTAGCCGCTTCTTCTTCTTCACGTTTTGCTTGTAATGCTTCGATTTCAGCCTTGTTTTCTTCGTCGCGAGCGAGAATAGTAACTTCGGTTTCCTTATCGAACAAGTGGCAGTGAATAATGTCGATAGCAATCTTAATGTTGTCGCCAGCCTTACTTGATGAACGGCTGTCAACTTTTGCAGTAAGGTTACTTACGTCGTCAACGATACTCTTGATAGATTCTTCGTCTTCGGGAACTTGTTCAGATCTGGTCTTGCAGTAAAGAAGTGTTTCAGAACCGAGCGCTTCAACAACGTCAACTTTAACTTCGATAGAAGGATTCTTGCTGTCGTTAACCCACGCTTCTTCGTCGTGAAGGTCTTCAGGTCTAATACCGAATACGATTTCTCTATCGGTGTTGAGATATTTGTCAAGGTTGCAAATAAGGTCAACTTTTTCTTTGGGAAGAGCGATTTTTTCTAAACCGAATTCGAGATAAACTTTGCCCTTAGCGCCCTTGCTGCCGGTGAGTTTACCGGAGAAGAAGTTCATTTGAGGCGTACCGATAAAGCCTGCTACGAATTGATTGATAGGATGATCGTAAAGGTTAATCGGGGTATCAACTTGTTGCATAAAGCCGTCTTTCATAACAACGATTCTAGTACCCATGGTCATTGCTTCGACTTGGTCGTGGGTAACGTAAATGAAAGTGGTTGCAAGTCTGTTGTGAAGTTTGGTGATTTCCGTTCTCATTTGTGAACGAAGTTTTGCGTCCAAGTTAGAAAGCGGTTCGTCAAGAAGGAATACTTTAGGTTCACGAACGATTGCACGGCCTAAAGCAACACGTTGACGTTGACCACCTGAAAGAGCCTTCGGCTTTCTTGAAAGGTACATTTCGATACCTAAGATTCTAGCGGCTTCTTTAACCCTTTGGTCAATTTGGGGTTTGGGCATCTTTCTAAGTTTAAGACCGAACGCCATGTTGTCGTAAACGGTCATGTGGGGATAAAGTGCGTAGTTTTGGAAAACCATTGCGATATCCCTGTCTTTGGGCGCGCGGTTGTTAACCAAAACGCCGTCGATATAAAGTTCGCCAGAAGAAATTTCTTCTAGACCAGCGATCATACGAAGAGTGGTAGATTTACCGCAGCCTGACGGGCCAACGAAAACGATAAATTCTTTGTCTTCGATGTCAAGGTTGAAGTCCGTAACGGCGGTAACGCCTGACGGATAAACCTTATAAATGTTCTTGAGATTTAAACTTGACATAATTTTCCTCCGTGGTTGATGACAACCATTTATTGATTTCTATTATATTTTACTACTTTTTCACACTTTTTACAAGGGCAATTTTTATAAAATATTGCCCGCATTATGTAAATAGTGCACAAATTTAATCTAGTTCGTCTAACGAAAGTTCGTACGCAGGCGCAATTTCAGTTAAAAAGTAATCCACTTCTTCCCTTTTTAAACCTTTTAGTTCTGTCAGTATCGTAGATTTTGCCTTTTTAAATTCCGAATTACCCGCCTTAATTTCTTCAACGCACTTTAAGTACGCCGCAAGCCTGTCCGCGCACTTTACTACTTTGTATTCTTCACTATCTTCGTCGGGCGTGATAAACGAAGAATATTCGTCCTTTAAGTTTTCGGGCAGCATATTCATAAGCCTTTCGCAAGCGTTTTTCTCTAAATCTTTATACGCCGACTTAATTTCAGGATTAAAATATTTTATCGGTGTGGGCAAGTCGCCCGTGATAACTTCGCCAACTTCGTGATATTGTGCAAGTAACACGATCTTGCTTACGTCGTAATTTTTATTAAAGTTCTTGTTAGCGATAAGCGCAAGCGCGTGCGCAATGACCGCCACTTGTTGACTGTGTTCCATAATATTCTCTTCACGAACGGAACGCATAAGCGACCAACGCTTGATGTATTTCATTCGGTTTAAGAAAGCGTAAAATTTATACATTATATATATTCCCCTTTTCCACGAGTGTCGCCCCGAAGATTTTATTCGGGATTTACATTTTACCACATAATTTTGCTTGACGCAATAAAATAAAAGTGATATTATTGTGATAACAAAAATTAAATATTCGCTATGGGTGCCGCAAGGCTGAGATTATACCATTGAATCCGCAAGGTAATGCTTGAAGGAAATGCAAAATATAATGCTTTAACGCGCACCCTTTTAACAGGGCGCGCTTTTATTTTTTCGTTGCGCAAGCGTAACGCTTAAACCATACTATCCTAACCCGTCAAAAGTTGCTTTATTTTTGGATGCAGCGCAAGCGTAACGCTTGACCTATATTTTGTCATTCTGAGAGCCGCTTTCTTTGACCGACTTTCGAAGAATCTAGATACTTCGTTTGCCCTTCAAGGTTGCAAGGCTCAGTATGACAAGGTTTGGGTGCAGTATCACGCTACATTTAAGTCATAGAAACGAGCAAGACAAGGCACGCGACGCCACGCGCAGCGTAAAAGCACTTAAAAGCGAATAGAAGGAGTGTATTTTTTTATGACGTTTTCAAACCTTTTAACACCTTACGCAATCGAAGTGTTTTTGCCGATTGCTAAATGGCTTGCAATCAGCGTGGTTGCTGCGGTGATTGTTTTGGGCGCGGTAATTTTCTTTGTTAAAAAAGACTTTTTTTCAAAGTATATTAAGGGCGCGTTTTTAGCAACGTTTATCTTTCTTGCACTTTTAGGAATAACTTGTCTTGTTATGGAAATAGCCAAGAAATACGGCAAGCCAATAGACGGACACGCTCCTGCGTTGTCGGGCGACGGACTTGCAAAATATGTCTCGGCTGGAATAAGCACCGACCATGAATGCTCTACGCTTCA
>JAFVTK010000071.1 GCA_017503265.1 Clostridia bacterium
GACCTTGTGGGGTTATTTAAGAAAGAAGGGGTTACGCCTAAAAAACTTTCTTCACAAGATTTCTTAAAAGCAATAGCAACAAGAATTTAATCGCCTTTAATAAAAAACCAAAAACGCACTTTAAGTGCGTTTTTTTGTTTTTTTGGTGCGGTTTGTATATTGAAATGGTGCGGATTTTGTTGTATTATATATAAAATTATAATGGATATTATACTATGAAATCTAAACTAACTAAAATTATAGCGTTTGTTTTATGCGCTATTTGTGTATTTTATTGCGGTGCGTGCAAAAAAGATTGCGCGCATAACGACACAGTTTTAACTAATTATTATAAAGAAGTTGACGGAAAGGTGTATAAGACGGCAAAGTGTAACGACTGTAATAAAACCGTTACCGTTGGTGAAGAAATTTCCGTTTATGCCGTTGCTGACCACGCTAACGATTTGGTTAACGCGCAGATAAAGTCGGATTTTAGTCTAAACCCTATCGTATTAATTAAATCGGGCAATTATCCTGCGTTGCAAGTTACCGCTTACGACGGGATAACGATTATTTGTGAAGAAAACGTTTTTACTGAAAAGGTTATCGTGCACGAAGACGTTTGCGACGTGGTGATTGACGGGGTAAATTTTAACGCTACGCAAAATTCGGGTGGTGTTACTTTTAACGGCAATTCGGATAACGTAACCATAAAAAACTGTTACTTTACTGGGAACACCAAAATTTCAAGTATGAACGGCGGACTTAACTATAACACGGTTGTTGAAAATTGCGTTATGAAAGATTTGTTTTACGGAAACTCTAACTTTACCGCTATAATAATTTATAGATATATGGATTTAACTGTAAAAAATTGCGTGTTTGACGGGGTGGGGTATAACGTTTTACAAGTGGGTAATCACGAGCGTGGCGGAGTGGTAACCGTTACGGGTAACACATTTAAAAACGTCGGCAGTAGAGTGCTTTATTTCGTTAATTTATCGGGTATAACTTCTTGCACGGTTTCTGGTAATTATTTTTATGATAATACCGATTGCACGCAAAGCGCGGTGTATATAAATGCTGGTGGCGGTACTCGCGTTGACGTGGGGGTAAATTACTGGGAAGTTATCCCTGAAAAAGACGCAAAGTATATCGCAAGTAATACTAATTACGACCCTGCCGAGCAACTTGTAATTTCATAAAACCAAAACAAAAACGCCCGACTTTTTGTCGGGCGTTAGAATTTTAAATTTTATAAAAATGCTTCTATTAACGATTTGATTGAAAGCACAAGCAATATAAACGCGCCAACCCACTCGGCGTACTTGCCGAAAAGATTGCCTAACGTTTTGCCAAACAGTAAAGCGAGCGCAACTAACGCGAAAGTTACCGCCGCGATAACCGTAACGGCAATAAAAACAGAAAAAGTTAAGTCTATCATAGTTACGCCAACCGCAAGTGCGTCTATACTCGTTGCAACTGCTTGTAAAATAACTACGCCTATCGTGAACGAAGATTTGGCGTTTTTATCAATTTCACAAACTTCGTTTTGTTCTTTGAAAATATCGACAATAATTTTAACCGCAAGGAATAAAAAAATTGCCGCGGTAACGAATTTGGAAACGGACGCTATGTAAGATGCGAAAAGCGAGCCTATAAAGTAACCGATTAACGGCATAACGCCTTGAAAGATTGCAAAGGCGATAGGCATTGACCACTCTTTTGTTTTATTTAGACTGCATTTATATGTGGTGCAATTTGCTATCGTTATAGCGCACGCGTCGATTGATAACGCTATTCCGATTAAAATAACTTCGTATAACTGCATAAGTCCTCACGAAAAATAATGTTTAATCAGTATATCTCATTATATTGATTTTGTCAAAGAAAAATGTTATTATAAATATATTAAAAATTAAATCGGTGAGGAACTATGGTAAAAATTACCGAGCAATGGGACGAGATTTTAGAAGAAGAATTTTCTTCGCCCGAATATCTTGCTTTAAGAGAATTCTTAAAAACCGAATATTCCACGCGCACGATTTATCCTTCAATGTACGACATATTTAACAGTATGAAGTATACTTCGTTTGATAACGTTAAAGTCGTGCTTTTAGGGCAAGACCCTTATCATAACGAAGGTCAAGCGATGGGACTTTCTTTTTCCGTGCCTGACGGGATTGATATTCCGCCGTCGCTAGTCAATATGTATAAGGAGTTAAATGCCGAACTCGGTATACCGCCCAAAAAGAGCGGTAATCTTATCGGGTGGGCAAAGCAAGGCGTGTTGCTTTTAAACGCCGTATTAACCGTTCGCGCTCACGCAGCCAACTCTCATAAGGGTAAGGGTTGGGAAAAGTTTACCGACAGTATTATTAAAAAAATTTCGGACAAAAAAGAACACGTCGTATTTTTACTTTGGGGTGGGAACGCTCGGAGTAAAAAACCGCTTATCGACGGAAAAAAACATTTGATTTTAGAGTGCGCTCACCCTAGTCCTTTATCTGCGTATAACGGATTTTTCGGGTGTGGACATTTTAAAAAGACTAACGAATATTTGCAAAGTTACGGTATTTTACCTATTGATTGGAGTTTATAATGAAATACGTTGTTATTTTAGGGGATGGCATGGCGGATTACCGTCAACCGTCGTTAAACGGAAAAACGCCCCTTATGCTTGCTAAAAAACCATACATAGACGGTCTTGCTTCGGTTAGCGAAGTAGGGCTTTGTCGAACCGTGCCTTGCGGTATGAAACCGGGTAGCGACGTTGCTAACCTTTCGGTTTTAGGATACGACCCCAAAGAGTGCTATACTGGGCGTTCGCCTTTGGAAGCCGCGTCTATCGGTATAAATCTTAAAGATACCGACGTAACCGCGCGCGCAAATCTCGTAACCGTATCGGGTGAAGATGATTACTCGGATAAGACTATGATTGATTATAGCGCGGGTGAAATTTCTACGCTTGAAGCAAAAGAATTGATTGAATATCTTGCAACACATTTAAACGACGATATTTATACGCTTTACGCTGGGATTAGTTACCGTCATTGTTTGGTTATTGATAAGGGCGGAATTGCGGGTGATTTTACTCCGCCACACGACATTACTGGAAAACCCGTAAAAGAATATTTGCCAAAAAGCGCGCAGGGAAAAAAATTGCTTGCGTTAATGGAAAAATCTTATCAGTTGCTTAAAGACCACCCTATTAATTTAGCAAGGGTAAAAGCAGGTAAAAACCCCGCCAACTCTTTGTGGTTTTGGGGGGAAGGTACGAAACCGCGTTTGCAAAACTTTGAAGAAAAGTTCGGCGTTAAAGGCGGTATAATTTCCGCGGTTGATTTGCTTAAAGGTATAGGTAAACTTGCCGATATGCGCGTTATAGAAGTGGACGGCGCAACGGGTAATTACGACACAAATTTTATCGGTAAAGCGAACGCGTGTTTAGACGCGCTTGATAGCGGATTAGATTTTGTTTATATTCATATGGAAGCGCCCGACGAATGCGGACACCACGGCGACGCGAAAAATAAAATTTATTCGATAGAGCAAATTGATGAAAAAGTGGTTAAGACGGTAGTCGAAGGGTTGAAATCACGCGGTGAAGACTTTGCAGTTTTGATTGCGCCCGATCACCCCACGCCTATATCTATCATGACGCATTGTTCTGACCCCGTTCCATATCTTTTATATAATAGTAAAAAGGCGTATCAGTCAACTGCAACTGCTTACGACGAAGAACAAGCCGAAAAAACTGGCAATACCGTAGAAGTCGGTTACGAGTTAATGAAAAAATTATTGAGTTGTTAATGCAATTTAAATAAAAAAGCGGAAGTTAATCCGCTTTTTTATTATTATATTAGTTTTAATCTTTTTTAACATGTACGTCAAGTTGATTGAAAGGAATTTCAATTCCATTTGCATCAAATTCTTTTTTAATACTTTCTAAAAGATCAAAGTTTACCGTCCAGTAATCTTCGCTTTTTACCCAAACTCTTGAAACGATATTGATACTACTTGCGCCGTGTTCTTTAACGCGTACGAAAGGTGCAGGATCTTTCAAAATTAATTCGTGAGTGTTTGCTATATCTAAAATTATTTGTTTTGCTTTTTCAAAATCGTCAGCGTAACCTATTGAGAAGGTTAAGTCAACGCGTCTAGTATCTTTTTCTGAATAGTTGACTATTTCACTTGAAGAAAGAGTTCCGTTGGGAATATAAACGATTTTATTGTCAGGGGTACGAATTTTCGTTTGAGTGATATGAATTTCTTCAACCGTTCCGCCATGTCCGCATGCTTCAATATAATCATCAATTCTAAACGGTCTAGTTAAGATAATCATAATACCGCCTGCAAGATTTGAAAGCGCGCCATTAACGGCAAGGCCAATACATACGCCGAGAGAAGTAACCAAAGCGGCAAGTCCGCTCGTGTCAATTCCTACATAACCGACTAAGCAAATTGCAACTACAATTTTTAATCCTAATTTAAGGATATAGATTAGAGTGCGCGAAACCGTTTTGTCCACTTTCTTCTTTTCGCAAGACTTGGTTAACCTACGCGCAATAAAATTAATAATTTTGTATGATACGAATAAAACGATTAACGCGATAATTATGCGCAATCCATCGTGCAAAACCCAAGAAAGTATGCTGTTGAGGAAACCGTTCCAGTCGATACTAACGTTTGAGTTTAATAATAATTTATTCATTTAAAACCTCCAAATATTTTTTCGATTAAATTATATTCTTTTTGTACAGTTTTGTAAAGGGATTTCGTCATGTCTTGACTTTAAATTTCTTTTTTTGTGAAAATTTTCAGGTCATAATGTAAGGCTTTTTATCATATATAATTTATGAAAAGCAACGAAAAGGAGCAAAAATTATGAACGAAAAATTACAGTACGCGACTATGCTTGAAATTCCCGTTTCAACTTGTAGCGTTAGCGTTAAGCCCGCTAAAAAAAGGTTGTTTGGAAAAAAGAAAAAAGTCGACCACGAAGCGGTTAAAGAGCAACTTTTAAATAAGATTAATTCGGAAGAAAAAGTTGTTTTAGAAGAAAATTCCGTTAATCTTGAAAGTTCTACTGAAAACGATATTGAATTAACCGATAGTCCGTCGCAAGAAACTTTTTCAGAGCAAAACGAAGAAGTTGTGGCGGCGGAATATACCGCGCAAGTGCGCCCTTTGAATAAGAAAAGGGAAAAGGGAAAATTCAAAATTTCGATTATAGGCGTTCAACTCGCTATTATCGGCGTTCTTATTGCGACGATATTCTTTACAAACGCACTTTATCCCGATAGCGGAATAAACGTTTTTTTACGTGGAGTATTCGGTACGGATAAAAGCGTTAGTGTAGACGACAGAATTTACGCGGATTTTTCACCCGTTATAAATCTTGACGACGGTTCGTCCGTAGTGCTTGAAGACGGGGTTATGACTTTTTCAGGTAGCGGAAGCGTTTACAGTCCTTGCGACGGAACGGTTACTGCGATAAATAAAGATGAAAACGGCAAATTTATATTAGAAATTACTCATAATTCTAATTTTAAGTCTTTGCTTTCGGGTGTAGATTACGCTTACGCGGGGCTTAACGATACCGTTTATCACAATATCCCCGTCGGATACGTTACGGCAGGCGCTACTATGTGCTTTACGGGTAGTGACGGCTCGGTGATTTCCGATTATCAAATCATTGACGACGCGGTGGTATGGGCGGTATAAACTTATCCGTTCATCCGTTATTTTTCGCTTTCGGACTTTATTATGCGCTTACGGGAAAAATATTTATATTCGTCATATATACCGTTTGCGCGGTAGTTCACGAACTCGGTCATTCGTTTCAGGCGGCAAACGCTGGGTACAAATTAAACAAGATAACGCTTATGCCTTTCGGTGCGGTCGTTTCGGGCAATATAGACGGACTGCATTTTAAGGACGAAATAAAAATAGCGCTCGCAGGCCCACTACTAAATCTAGCAATAGGCTTGTTTTTCGTTGCGACGTGGTGGCTGTTTCCAGAAACTTATGCTTTTACCGACGTGGTCGCCGAAGCAAACTTTTCTTTGGCGTTAGTAAATTTTTTGCCTATATTTCCGCTAGACGGTGGAAGAGTTTTATCGGCAAGTTTGGTGGGCGCGTTTGGGAAAAGAAAAGCGGAGATAATTTGTAAGATTACGGGTGGGGTATTTTCCGTAATTTTATTCGTGCTGTTTATAATAAGCGCGTTTAATGAATTTAATTTATCGTTATTGTTTTTTTCTTTATTCGTTTTGTTTGGTGCTTTTGGCAAAAATAGGGATAATAAGTACGTCCGCTTATACTCGGCGTTAAGCGAAGAAAGATTAAAAAGGGGCGTAGCGATAAAAAGGCAAGCGGTTTATAAGACGGTTACGGTAAAAAAACTTATGAGTATGCTTGACGACACCGCGGTAAACGAAATAGTTGTGTTTGACGGCGAAAATCAGCGTACTACGCTTACGCAAAAACGCATAGGTGAGATTTTAGAAAAGGGCGATTTGTATTCCCCGATAGAAAAATATATATAATCCGCTTAAATTTAACGGCGGATTTTTTATTTTAGGCTCTTTTACAAACTCTGACTGATTTTTGGCGGAAAAATCCTGCAAAATACTGCGTGTTTTATTCGGTTACAGACCGCAAAGGGTATGCTCTCTCATAAAACACTTGTCTTTTTTGCATTTTTCTCGCCAAAACGAAATAAATTCTAATCAGTCATTTTTTGTGCCATCGCCTTATTTTTTATTTACAATAATACAAAAAACCGACTACATATTGCGGTTTATGAAAGTTATTTGTCTAAATATAGGCGATAAACAAAAAAACGGCGTTTTTTAGTTAAAATCTTTAAAAAAACCCACAAAAAACTTGACATAAATTTTTATATTTGGTAAAATTGTTTAGCATCTCGGATTTCGGGGTGTAATTTTTTGATGTTCGGAAGGTGCATTATGGCAGCAAAAGGCGCAAGAGCAAAGATAACTTTGGCATGTACGGAATGCAAGCAAAGAAATTACGATACTTTTAAGAATAAAAAGAACGATACCGAAAGGTTGGAAATGCAAAAGTATTGCAAATTCTGCAAAAAGCATACCACTCACAAAGAAGCAAAATAATTTAATTTTTGCTTGAATATTCTGCCCGAAAGGGTATAAAAAATTAAGGGGCAAGCGCAATGAAAAACAAAACCGAAGCGCAGGGCGATTTCGTTCAAACCGAAAAAACCCAAAATAAGCAAGAAGTAAAAAAGGCGAAGAAAAAAGACAAGAAACCTGGCTTTTTCAAAAGGTTAGGCTCGAAGATTAAAGACGTTTTTTCCGAACTTAAAAAGGTTAACTGGCCTACGTTCGGCAAAGTAGTTAAGCAAACTGGCGTCGTTATCGTCGTAGTCTTGATTTTCTTGGTCGTTATTACCGCGTTCGATTACGGTTTGTTAAATCTGTTGAAGTTGGTTTCGCCCAACATCGGTTAGGAGTAAGAAATGGCAGTTGAACAAGGAAGATGGTACGTCATTCACACCTACTCCGGTTACGAAGCAATGGTGAAAGACAGCCTTGAAAAGTTAATCGAAAACAACAATTTACAAGAAAATATATTTGAGATTAAAATTCCCACCGAAGAAACCTTGGAAGAAAAGGCGAACGGTAAGAAAAAGCTAGTCGAAAGGAAAAAGTTCCCTTGTTACGTTTTCTTGAAAATGATTTACTCTAACGATATTTGGTATCTCGTTACCAACACTAGGGGCGTTACCGGGTTCGTTGGCCCGCAAGGTAGACCTTTACCGCTTACGGCGGCAGAAGTCGCAAGAATGGGTCTAGAAGAAGTTGCGGTAGATATCGACTTTACCGTTGGCGACACCGTTCAAGTCGTATCAGGTCCTATCGAATCTTTCAGCGGTACGGTTACCGAACTTAACGAAGCAACCCAAAAGGTTAAAGTTAACGTTGAGATGTTCGGAAGGAAAACGGACGTTGAACTCGATTTCGTTCAAGTAAAAAAAGTAAACGTCGCGGAAGCGGAATAAACATTATATATAATATATTAATAAAGCAAAATAACGGCAAGCGCCGTTGTTAATAGAGTGGGAGTTGCGTTAAATCTTTTACACTGGCGCAACGATATCACCACCAAATGGAGGAAACAATTATGGCAAAGAAAGTTACGGCTATCGTGAAACTGCAACTGCCCGCAGGCAAGGCAACACCCGGTCCGCCCGTAGGTTCTACGTTAGGTCCTCACGGTATCAATATCCCGGGATTTACCAAAGAATTCAACGCTAAAACGCAGGATCAGGCAGGTCTTATTATCCCCGTCGTTATGACGATTTATCAAGACCGTTCCTTTACGTTTATCTTAAAAACGCCACCGGCACCCGTTCTTATTAAAAAGGCGTGCGGTATCGAAAGCGCAAGTGCAGCCCCCAACAAAAACAAGGTTGCAAAGATAACCAAAGCACAGGTAGAAGAGATTGCAAAACTCAAAATGCCCGATCTTAACGCAAATACTTTGGAAGCAGCAGCAAGCATGATTGCAGGTACTGCAAGAAGTATGGGTGTTGAAGTAGTAGACTAAGAACATAATTTTAAGTGGGAGGGTAGAAATACCCGAACGTACCACGGGAGGTAAATTTAAATGAAACACGGAAAAAAATATATTGACAGCGTAAAAGCTATCGACGCAACCAAACTTTACGAAGCAGAAGAAGCAATCGGTTTGGTGCTTGATACCGCAAAGGCAAAATTTGATGAAACCATCGAACTTCACGTTCGTTTGGGCGTTGACCCCAAACAAGCAGACCAACAAGTTAGGGGCGTTTTAGTTCTCCCCAACGGAACTGGTAAAGAAGTTAAGGTTTTGGTTCTTGCAAAAGGCGAAAAGGCAGACCAAGCAAAAGAAGCAGGTGCTGACTTCGTTGGTGCGGAAGAAATGATTCAAAAAATTCAGACTGAAAACTGGTTCGATTACGACGTAATTATCACCACCCCCGATATGATGGGTTTGGTTGGTCGTATCGGTAAGGTTTTAGGTCCGAAAGGCTTGATGCCTAACCCTAAATCCGGCACGGTTACTATGGACGTTGCTAAGGCGATTAAGGATACCAAAGCAGGTAAAGTTGAATACAGACTTGACAAGAACGCTATTATCCACTGCGCTATCGGTAAAAAGAGTTTTGGAAATCAAAAGATTAAAGAAAACTACGACGCGCTTATGGAAGCAATCGTTAAGGCAAAACCTGCTGCTGCGAAAGGTCAATACGTTAAAAGCGTATCGCTCGCAAGCACCATGGGTCCTGGCGTAAAAATTAACGCTAAAATTTAGTTGACAAGATTAAATTTAAGTGTTATAATCTCAAAGTAAACTAAATAGCCCAAGACAGTAGGTGTTAACTTACCGTAAATACGGTAGACCAACCGAGGCGGATTTATTAAAGGTTATAAAAGTAATTTTATGCCCTCGTATTCCGTTCGGTGTACGAGGGCGTTTTCATTAAAATTCAAGGAGGTAATATAATGTCGGCAAATTTTGAAGCAAAAAAGGTAGTAGTTGAAAGCATTAAAGAAAAAATTCAGAATTCAAAATCGGTCGTATTTGTAAAGTTTAACGGTCTTACCGTTGCTGAAGATACCGAACTCCGCCGCGAATTCAGAAAGAACAACGTTGAATACAAAGTTTTGAAAAACACTTTGATTAAGCGCGCGTTCAACGATTTGGGCATTACCGATTTCGACGACGATTTGAACGGTCCTACGTCAGTAGCGTTCGGCGCAGACGAAACGGGTGCATCCAAAGTCATTATCGACGCAGTTAAAAAATACGAAAATAAAGTTTCGGTTAAGAGCGCGTTTGTTGACGGCGGTAAAGTTGACGTAGAAGGGGTTAAGGCTCTTGCAGCAATGCCTTCAAAGGAAGAACTTATTGCAAAGATGCTCGGCTCTTTACAAGCGCCTATCAGCAATTTCGTTGGCGTACTCTCTGCTATGCCGCGTAGTTTGGTAATTGCGCTTAACGCAGTTGCAGAAAAGAAAGCTCAATAATAGAGTTAAAAAAGACAGTCGGAAAGACGACGAATAAAAAAACTTTAAAAAAATAAAAAATTAAAATTAAAAGTTATCAATGGAGGATAGAAAAATGGCAGACATTCAAAAAATGATTGAAGAAGTAAAAGGTATGACGGTATTGGAACTTAACGAACTCGTTAAGGCTTTGGAAGAAGAATTTGGCGTAAGCGCTGCTGCTCCCGTAGCAGTTGCTGCTGCTCCCGCTGCGGCTGCTGCTGCACCGGTTGAAGAAAAAACCGAATTCAAAGTTTCCATTAAGGAAATCGGCGACAAGAAAATCGACGTTATCAAAGCAGTTCGTGAATTCACCTCTTTGGGTCTTGGCGAAGCAAAAGCTCTCGTTGAAGCAAAAGGCGTTATCAAAGAAAGCGCAACCAAAGAAGAAGCAGACAAGATTATCGCACGCTTCAAAGAAGTTGGCGCTACCGTTGTTGCTGAATAATTTTTTCACAAAACAGAACGCAAAAAAGCATTGCTACGGCAATGCTTTTTTCATTTTGTTTGTATACTGATAACGGATAGCAAGGTTATAAAAACTAACGCTTGCTCTATTAATTTTGTTTACGCTTGTTTTTTAAATAAAGTTTTATACATATATTAAAGTTTTCAATTTCGCTGGTAAAATCTCTAAACTCGTGTGCAAGTTGTCGACTTGCATTAATTGAAAGTGTATCCGCATCGGGAAAATATTCTAAACATTTTTTAATAGCGTAATCAGTATATTCGGTAAGGTCATAGTAAAAATAGTTCCCAGCAAGTATTTCGGCAAAAAGTTGATTAGTTTTTTTCATTATTTACTCCTTTAACAAGTATTACTTTTTAATAATAATATCACAAGTAACAACCTAAAATCTTAAATTACAGGCATCACTTGTATAATTATTCTTTGCGTTAAGCCGTGAAACTGTCGAAATTTTATAAAAAATTAAGGTTTTAACAAGTAAAGACGCAATAAACATTGACAAGTTGATAAAAAATCGTTAAAATAGTAAAGAAGTATATTCGAGTAGAATACTTTTGGAGATTTATGATGAACAGCATTAAAAAAATTCTTGTCAATATAATTGCGCTTATGTTAGTTGTCGTATCGTGTTTTGCTATGACTGCTTGTACGGGCGAAGATATCGTTCAAGTTGAATTGACGATTAGTGTTTACAATTACGGCGAAGATCTTGAAGATGAAACTGATGACGAAGGCGTTGAAACGGTTAAACTTAACGTTGACCTTTATCGCCATCTTGCACCTAACACGGTGAAACAAATCTTGAACTATATTAAAGCAGGTTACTATAACGAAACCGTTTTCTACAAGATTGACGGTGGCGAAAACAACTTCCCTGGTCAAATTATGTTAGGCGATTTAAAGGCTGATGCAAACGGTGTTACTCAAAACGATATTATGCCGACTATAAAGGGTGAATTTGAACACGGTGGTGTTACGGGCTCAAACCTTACTGCTAAAAAAGGTTCAATAGGTTTGTGGAGAAACTGGTACGGTTGGAACGACCAAAGTTACGACGTTTCTAACGACAGTATGCACACGGGGCGCGCAACGTGGTTTATGCCCACCAAAACGCTATCGAGTTATAACGGTTGGTTCTGCATATTCGCTCAATTTGATACCAGTAGTGATGCGTACGAATTGATTGAAACAGCGCTTGACCAAAATAAAGAAGAATACGTTATTTATTACACGGGTGAATACACCGCTGATAACAATAACAACAACGGATTAACTTTTAATTGTGTACCTGCTGACGAATATGATGCAGAAGCAATCGACAGTTTATTTGAAGCGGAAGATAACCAACTTACTTGTTATAATCCTTATACCGTACAAATCCCAGTTGACAAAAGTGGGAACGTTACTGCAAAAGTAACTAGTGTAAAAGTTAAATAATAAATTTAAAACTAAAAAGCGGATTTTTTAATCCGCTTTTTTTATATTGCAAATTTTGCCATTTAAAAGTTCAAAAGTAAAGTAATCTACGCGATAAAGGTTGCGACCGCAAGGATATATTAAGCCTATTTCTTCAATTTTTCTAAAAGTAGGCGGTGGCATAATTCCGATAAAATTTCCAAAAAATCCAGATAATTTATCAGCGTGGTCTTTAACGTTTCCCGTCAAATATTCTTCAATCGTGTCGCCCGATATAAGCGCTTCTAAAAAGGCGTAAGGTATAAGTTTTTCGGGTAATAAACTTATATCAAACTTTTCGCTTTTTTCAATTTTTACCGAGTTTTGCGTTAGTTTTCCGTTATCGTAGTTCCAAACGGTAGTAACCTTGTGTTTTGCTATGTCCTTAAAGTTTTCCGTCGTAGTAAAGCCGTTTTCAGTAGAATATTCGTCCACTTCACGCATAAAGAGTTTGCGCACGGGCGTGGATAAATGATACACCAAAAGCAAGGTTTTATCGCCAAATATAGAAACCGCAACAAACTGTGCTTGCCCTAAACGAAATCGGCTGATTTGCGCGGACGACGCGTTCCGCTTAACCGTTTCAGCAAAAAAGTCGTTAGGTGTTTCTATTGAAATTTTTAAGCCGTTTTCGTTAAATACCGTTATTACTGCGTCTTGATATTTTTCTTGGGCAATAATGGAAAACTCGTTAAAAAACACCGTTTGATAAAATTTAACTAAATATCCGCCTTTAAGGTCGGTTACGGTAACTTGCTCGGGTGGCTCTAATAAAAATTCGCGGTTAAGCATAAAGTTTACCGTTTGTCCGCCGTTAAGCGGGCATATTTCAATGAAAGGCGCAGTATCGCCGTCCACCCTTAAAGGTTTAATAACGCCACCTATCGTGCCGTAAAATATTCCGTTTATTTTTATCGCCGCGGGATAATCACTTGAAAAATAATAATACATACCGTTAAAAAGGTATGTATAATTTTACTTTATTATGTCAATAATCTATCCGAAAATTAATTTTAAGGAGTAGATTTTTATGAAGGAAATGTACGGTTACAAAGAAAAAGACGTTATCGGGCTTGCCCAAGCGTTAAGGGCGCGCGGTAACGCGTCGCTTTCAAAGGTGTTTGCTACTTACGGTGAGATGAACGGAAAGGCGAAAGGCACGGTTAGAAATTTATACTACGCGTTAGCAAAGGTTAGCAGAACGGATAAAGAGTTTTGCGACAAGTATTTAGACGGCAAACCTTTGTCGGTGGGTAAAATAGTGGAATTTAGAGAGTGTGAAGAAAAAGCGCTTATTAAAAAGATTTTACTTGCGCAATGGGAAGGGCGTTCGGTGCGCGGCAGCATTATGGAACTTACCGATGGCGACGCCAAAAAAGCGCTTCGCTATCAAAACAAATTCCGCAACGCCATAAAACATAAGCCTGAACTTATTGACGAGATCGTCAAAGAGTTGCGCGCGGAAGGGAAAGACGTTACGGTAAATAAAACTGAAAAAGTTTCGGATATGATTTCGCCTGCGCAGTTTGAAAAATTAAAAGGTGAAATCAACGGTTTAGTGAGCAGAATTGCGTTAAAGACTAAAAAAGAAAACGAATTCTTAAAAGAGCGCATTGCCGTGCTTGAAAAAGAAAATCTTAAACTTTACAACCTTTTGTACGGTAGTGCTACGCCCGAAAACGCGCTTAAATATTTTAGGCGTGGCGGTGAGCAAAATATTCTAAACTGAATATAAACTGGGAATTATTTGCATTTATAATTAAATTGTAGTATAATAAATCCATATTAAATTTGCGATAAGGAATTTTTTATGGATTTATTTAAGAAGTGTGGTAGTCTTGAAAACGTTAAAACTGCAAAAGAACTAGGCGTTTATCCTTACTTTCATCAACTGAATTCTAAACAGGGTCCAGAAGTCGTTATGGAAGGTAAAGACATTATTATGATAGGCTCAAACAACTATCTCGGTCTTACTTCTCATCCCGAAGTTATTGAAGCGGGTATCAAAGCGTTAGAGCAGTTCGGTAGCGGTTGTTCGGGTAGCAGATTTTTAAACGGTACGCTTACCGCGCACGTTGAACTTGAAAAAGAACTTGCTGAATTTTTGTGTAAAGAAGACGTGGTTACCTTTTCAACGGGTTTCCAAAGCAATTTGGGCATTATCAGCGCGATTGCAGGTAGAACCGATTATATTCTTTGCGATAAAGAAAATCACGCAAGTATTTACGACGGTTGTAGGCTTTCTTTTGCAAAAATGTTACGCTATAACCACTCGGATATGGAAGATTTAGAAAGACAGTTAAAAACCATTGACACCGAAAAGAGTGGTATTTTAATCGTTACCGACGGCGTGTTCTCAATGAGTGGTGAAATTTGTAAACTCCCCGAAATAGTTGCGCTTGCTAAAAAGTACGGCGCGCGCGTTATGGTTGACGACGCACACGGCTTGGGCGTTTTGGGCGAACACGGCAGGGGTACTGCCGAGCATTTTGGTTTGGAAGACGAAGTCGATATTTATATGGGTACTTTCTCTAAATCGCTTGCATCTCTCGGCGGTTATATGGCTGCTAAAAAAGAAGTTTGCGAATACGTCCGCCACGTTTCCCGTCCGTTTATATTCTGCGCCAGCATAACCCCGTCAAACGTCGCTTGCGCAAGAAAGGCGCTTGAAATTATTAAGCGTGAACCCCAAAGAATAAAAAATCTCCACCATATAAGCAGTTATATGCGTGAAGGATTAAAGAAAAATAATATAAGCATAATAGAGAGCCAAACGCCGATTATTCCTATCTACGTTTACGAAGACGTTAAGGCGTTTACCGCTTGCAAATTGTTGTTTGAACGTGGCGTTTACGTTAACCCCGTAGTTTCACCTGCAACGCCCGTAGGTCAAGCGTTGCTCCGTACCAGTTACACCGCAACTCACACTGAAGAACAAATGGATAGGGCAATCAAAGAAATTACCGAAGTACTTCAAATAGTTGATAAAATGTAACTTATACAGTACTAAAAAACTAACTCCACCGCAATCGCGGTGGAGTTTTCATTTGTTATAAAAGAGGCGACGGATTTGTCCGTCGCCTCTTTTTAATGGCCTTTTTATTAATGGTGATGATGTCTGATTATGCCGAGCGCTTTCGATATTTCCATAACGAGTATGGGGAGAAGTGAGAGCGCAAGCCCTACCAAATACAACCACCATTCAACGTACATCATACCGAATACTGCGTTTACACCAGGGATTAAAAGAACGACCGCGGTGAGCGCCGTGCAAACTACGAGCGATAAGTTCATAGTCTTGTTTGAGAAGAAGCCTACCTTAAAGAGTGAGTGCGAAGATCTCATATTAAGCGCTTGAACGAGTTGGCTCATTGCGAGTATCATAAACGCCATAGTGCTACCTGCTTCGTGGTTAAGTGCGCCAGTTACGGGGTCTTTCATTATTAACGCGCCAAGAACGTATCCTACTAGCGTTGTAATGGTTAACAGTACGCCGTTTAACACTATTTTAAGTCCTAAACCACGCGCAAACAAACTTTCGTTCTTGGGGTTAGGTTTGCGGTACATAACGTCTTTTTCAACGGCTTCCATGCCAAGTGCAACGGCTGGTAAACTGTCGGTTACAAGGTTAATCCAAAGAAGTTGGATAGGAATGAACGGATTGCCAAGTCCTGCAACGTAACCTAATATTACGGTAGAGATAAATACTACTAAAACTTCTGCAAGGTTTGTTGATAGCAAAAAGCCAACAACCTTTTTAATGTTTTCAAAAATTCCGCGTCCTTCTTTAACTGCTTCAACGATAGTTGCAAAGTTGTCGTCGGTAAGCGTCATATCCGCAGCGCCCTTTGCAACGTCCGTGCCCGTAATACCCATTGCGCAACCGATATCCGCTGCTTTTAATGCGGGTGCGTCGTTTACGCCGTCGCCCGTCATTGATACGACTTCGCCTTTTTTCTGCCAAGCCTTAACTATACGGATTTTGTTTTCAGGGGATACGCGCGCGTATACTGAAATGTTTCTTACTTCGCTGTCTAATTGTTCGTCGCTCATCTCGTCGAGTTCCGCGCCGGTTATTGCCTTGTCGCCTTCGACGAATATTCCTAATTCTTTTGCGATTGCCGTAGCGGTTACGATATGGTCGCCCGTAATCATAACGGGTTTAATACCTGCTTGACGGCAAGTTGCAACCGCAACTTTACACTCGGGGCGGGGCGGGTCTATCATGCCGACTAAACCCATAAAGGTAAGTCCGTTTTCAAGTTCTTCAAAGGTGGGCTTTGCGGGAACTTCGTCAAGTTCTTTATAAGCAACAGCAAGAACGCGGAGCGCGTTAGAACTCATTTCGTCGCAAGCAATCCTTGCCTTTTCCACGTCGCCTTTAACCGTGCGTTTTGCAATAACGTCAAACGCGCCTTTTACTATCGCAACGGGTTTTCCGTCAATCATATTTACCGTAGTCATAAGTTTACGGTCAGAGTCAAATGGAAGTTCCGCTTTTCTAGGACTGTTTAAGTTGAGTTCGTCTTGAACGCCACCTGCTTTATGTGCCGCTAAAACTATTGCCGTTTCGGTGGGGTCGCCGATATGTTTTTCAGCGCCGTCTTCAAACACTACTTTACCGTCGCAACAAAGCGAACCAAAGCATAAAAGTTTGTAAGTGTCGCCTTCTGCCGTGCCGTTAAAATCAGTAATCGCACCGCCGTCAACGTAAGTTTTAACTAGCGTCATTCTGTTTTGCGTAAGCGTTCCCGTTTTATCGGAACATATAACCGAAGAACTACCCAAGGTTTCAACTGCTGGCAATCTTCTTATGATAGCGTTTCTTTTAACCATACGTTGAACGCCGATTGAAAGAACGATAGTTACGACTGCTGGTAAGCCTTCGGGGATAGCCGAAACAGCCAAAGATATTGCCGACATAAAGCCGTTAATAATATTGTCAAATCCAAAACCGTCTCTGATTAACTGAACGACGAACATTACGAAACATATTCCCAAAACGAGAATACCGAGCATACTGCCGAGTTTTGCAAGTTTTTCTTGCAAGGGGGTTTTGGTTTCTTCTTCGTTTGCAAGAATACCTGCGATTTTACCCATTTCGGTATCCATACCGGTTGCGGTAACGACTGCGATTGCCGTGCCGTAAGTTATTGAGCAACCCGAGAAAACCATATTAGTTCTGTCGCCAATAGGCGCTTTTTCTTTAACTTCTGCGTCGGCAAACTTTTCTGATGGAACGGATTCGCCAGTCAACGCTGATTCTTCGGATTTTAAGTTAACGCTCTTAATAAGTCTTGCATCGGCTGGGACGAAATCGCCCGCTTCAAGTTTAATAATATCGCCTGGCACTAATTCTGCCGACATAATTATTTTTTCAACGCCGTCGCGGATAACCCTTGCGTGTGGGGCGGACATATTTTTAAGCGCGTCTAACGCTTTTTCCGCTTTACTTTCTTGAACAACGCCCATTATTGCGTTGATTAGAACTATTGCAAGAATTAAGAACGGTTCAATCATTTCAACTAGGTCAAAATGGTTGTTTGCAATCGTGTTGTAGATTGCAATTCCCAAAGAAACCGCCGCTGCAATGAGCAAAATTATAATCATTGCGTCCTTAAACTGTTCAAAGAAACGTTCAAGATTAGTTTTCTTTTTCTTTTCTTTGAGTTTGTTTTCGCCAAACTTTTCTCTGCGTTCGACGACTTGCGCGCTCGATAGACCGATTGTGCTGTCTACGTTAAGTTCGTTAAGAACTTTTTCTTGACTTTGGCTGTGTGGTATCAATTTTTTTCTCCTTTATTTTATTGCTTTTTCACAATTCACGGTTAATTTTTGACGGAAAAACGCTACGAAATACTTTGTGTTTTACTCGGTTACAGACCGCAGAGGGTATGCGCCCTTGTAAAACGCGCGTCTTTCTTGTGTTTTTCTCGTCAAAGCGTTTTGCAAACTAATAAACCGTTTATTGTTACAAAACAATATTATTTTAAATTATATTAAAGCAATATTATTTTTAAATTATATCAATATAAGTTTATTTTTGTCAACGGGGGAAAAGAATTTGGATTGATTTTTTTGTATTAATTTGCAAAAAAACAAAATCCGAATATAACTTTTGCTATATTCGGATTAAATTCTTAAAAAGAAACTCCGTATAGCCTTAAAAAGTTATACGCAAGTCTCGTAAATTAAAACAAGCCAGACCTTTTCGGTCATGATGTTGACTTGTTCCGTTTGCACGGTTACTACTCCCTTACGGATTAATTTTATTCTATCATTAAATTTTTTGTATGTCAACTTTTTTTCACCTTTAAAAACAAAAGAAAAATTGAATTAACGCCCTTATTTTATTTGACAATATCCCTTAACGGTATTATAATACTAATTGCAACCAAAAAGGTTGCAATTAGGTGAAAAATGAAACTTTCGTCAAAAACTCATTACGGGCTTATTGCCTGTCATATTCTGGCAAAGAATTATCCTGACACTTCCGTATCCGCAAGTACGTTAGAAGCGCATATTTCGGTGTCGGGCAAATATCTTGAAAAGATTATGCGTATGTTATCAAAGCGCAAAATAGTATCGGCAAACCGTGGCGCAAGCGGCGGATATTATCTATCGCGCGCGCCAAAAGATATTACTATAGGTGAAATCGTTAGGGCGTTAGAAGACGATATGGAAATTATTGAGTGTGTAAAAGACGGCGGAAAGTGTAAATGTTGTCCGTCAAGCGGAGTATGGAAACGCTTGTATACGGGTATAAACGACCTGCTTGATTCTATGACGTTAGAACAAATGGTTAACGGGGAATTACGATGAATAACGGAGGAGAAGTTATGGATAAAAAGCCTATTTATTTTGACCACGCGGCAACCACGCCTTTATGCAAAGAAGCGCTTGAAAAAATGTTGCCTTATTTTACCGACGTTTTCGGCAACCCTAACAGCCAACACGCGTATGGTAGAGAATCGGTTAAAGCCGTTGACGAAGCAAGGGACGCGATTGCAAAGATTATTAACTGCAAGCCTAACGAAGTATATTTTACTTCGGGCGGAACGGAAGGCGATAACTGGGCTTTGCGTGGAATAGCTCACGCTTATAAGAATAAGGGTAAACATTTAATTATAAGCCCTATCGAACACGCGGCAATGCTGGCAACTGCAAAGGCGCTTAAAAAGGAAGGGTTTGAAATAGAGTTTATGAAAGTCGACGAATTTGGGGTAGTCGATTTGGAACACTTAAAGACAATCGTTCGCGACGATACGATATTCGTTGGATGTATGCTTGCAAATAACGAAGTCGGAACGATAGAGCCGATTAAAGAGATTGCCGAGATAGCGCACGCAAAAGGCGCGGTATGTTTTACCGACGCGGTGCAGGCGGCGGGCGTGTTAAAGACGGACGTTAAAGAACTCGGCGTAGATATGATGAGTATGAGCGCGCATAAGATTTACGGACCGAAAGGTGTGGGCGCGTTGTATATTAGAAACGGACTTAAAACTGAAAGCATATTGACGGGCGGACATCAGGAAAGGATGAAACGCGGTGGAACGACTAACGTTCCTGGAATAGTTGGTTTTGCCGAAGCGTTCAAGATTGCGGATAGGGATAGAGAAAAGAACTTTGAATACGTATCTTCGCTTCGCGATAGGTTTATTGATAGGGTATTAACCGAAGTTCCTTTCGTAAAACTAAACGGGCCGAGAACGGGAAGGCTTCCTGCAAACGCGGATTTCTCGTTTAAGTTTATTGAAGGCGAATCCATTTTATTTAGTTTGGATTTGGCGGGGATTGCAGTATCTTCGGGGTCGGCGTGTTCGTCAGGTTCGTTAGAACCGTCGCACGTTTTGCTCGCGCTAGGATTACCAGAAGAACTTGCGCACGGCTCGATAAGATTTTCATTTGGCAAACATAATACCGTAGAAGAAGTTGATTATGCGGTAGAAACGATAAAAGCGGCGGTACAAAGACTGCGTGAAATGTCGCCGTTATTCAAAGCAGAAGGAGAAATTAAGTATGTATAACGAAAAAGTAATGGACGTATTTAAAAACCCCAAAAACGTTGGCGAAATAGAAAACCCCGATGGAATAGGTACTGTCGGTAACGCTTCTTGCGGTGATATAATGCAAATTTCGCTTAAAATTGAAAACGATATTATAGTTGATGCAAAATTCAAAACGTTTGGATGCGCAGCGGCGATTGCAACTAGTTCTACCGCTACCGAAATGGTTAAAGGTATGACCGTAGAAGAAGCGCTTAAACTCACCAACAGGCGCGTCGTTGAAGCGCTCGGCGGACTTCCTGCGCAAAAACTACATTGTTCGGTACTTGCAGAAGAAGCGATTAAAAAGGCTATCGAAGACTACCGCAGCAAGAAAGCAAATTAATTTTATTATGAATTAAACCAAAGGACGGCAAATTTGCCGTCCTTTTTATATTTTTTATAGTACCGTTAAATTAAAGCCTTTGTTTGCAAAAGTTTGCGCTTTGTCGCTTTCGCTAATTAAATAGTCAACGTCTTTAAGTGTGCATTGCTTAAATATTGAATTTGTACCAAATTTACTGCCGTTACACAAAAATACTTTATTTTTAGCGTTGTTTAACATTGCTTCGCGTACTAAAACTTCTTCACGCGTACAATCGGAAATTACGCCGTCGTTAGATAGTGCATTACACGAAAAAAATACGAAGTCTGCTTGCGAGTTATTAAAGGTGCGCTCGGCGTCACCGCCCACAAGGCAACTGCGGTTATCGGGACTTAAAATTCCGCCCGAAGACATAACTTTTATTTTTGTGTTAGATAAAATATTTAACACTTCAATACTGTTGGTTATAACGGTTATAGAACTTTTGTTGGGCAATTCTTTTGCTAGAAAAAAGGACGTTGACGAC
>JAFVTK010000072.1 GCA_017503265.1 Clostridia bacterium
ACGCATAAAAATACATCAAAGCAAATAATACGAGCGAAACGCTAGTTAAAATCTTAAAAAAGGTTTGCGCCCAAGAAACGTCGGATAAAAAACTCCACGCAGCGCCCGTATTAACGGTATAAGTTAAATAAAAAAATCCGTCTATTACGGTAGTTTGACCGTTATTAAGATATAACTGACGATAAAAATTTTTACTGACTTGATCAAGAACTATTAATACAATCAAGAGAATAACGGGAATTGTTTCAATGATTATTCGTTTCCATCTATCAGCCCTAATTCCTTGCATAAATCCTCCAATTCAAGATCGCCTGGATGTAAAACCTCGTCAAGATTAAATCCATTATTTCCCGTTGCTGCTATGTAATCTTTAATTTTACTTTTGGGGTCAAATTTTGCGCTTTTAGATTTTGGAATAGCATTATCTAATTTTGAAACTGCTTCTTTTGCCTTGGAATTATTCAAAACTTTATCAGCCTTTTCCTTAAAATCCAACGCCTTTTTTACGGGCGGATATAACGGATATTTTTCTTTTAATTCTTTAAAGTATGCGTTCCAACGCGCCGAAAACTTTTTTAAACGCTCTATTTCCAGAGCATATTGAAGTTGCGCTTCGTTTTTAATATCGATTGCTGTTTGCTCTGCGCGTTCAAGCGTTAAAACGATAAGTTCTTCTTTATTTTTTAAAGTTGCAACTTCCGTTTCCGCTTGCTTTACTTCTTCTCTCAAACGATAAATTTCCTCGCGATATTCTGCAAACTTCTTTTCATATTCGGCTTTGTATGCATTTAACATATCCAAAACCTCTTTTTTTGCATACTTGTTTTTGTTTAACTCCAAAACAGTTCCCCCTATCAGGCTTGTACTTTTGCTTCCCTAATGCTTTCAATCATTTCTCTCTTTAATTCGTAAAGGCCGTCAGATAAATCAACTTTATACAAGTGAGGTCTATCCAAACGTTTATATTCATCCCAAAAACTTTCAAGTTCTTTTTGAGCATATTCTTTAATTTCATTAAGCGTAGGAAGATTATAAACCAGTTTACCGTCTTTAATTACTTCTACTTGCAAAGTGCGCAATTCATAATTTTCAAACATGATTTTTTTCCATCTTTCAGTTGGGTGTGTCAATACCAAAGGTTTAGACGTGTCAATTTCTTTCTCCCCGCGAAGGAAAACAAAATCCGCTTCCGCTTTACCCGTCGTCTTGTCGTATACCCTACAAATATCCTTAAACCCTGGATTCGTGATTTTAGCAGTATTATTTGAAAGTTTAATCTTTGGAATTACGTTTCCATCTTTATCAATAATAGCTACAAGTTTATATACTCCGCTAAGCGCTGGCATATCCGAGCTAGTAATCAAACGAGTACCAACGCCCCATAAATTTATCTTTGCCCCTTGATTTTTAAGCGAATTAATCGAATATTCATCAAGGTCGCCAGATGCGCAAATGATAGTTTCGGTATGACCTGCTTTGTCAAGCATCTCCCTTGCTTTTTTCGACAAGTAAGCAAGGTCGCCAGAATCTAGCCTAATACCGCGCGGTTTATGACCGTTGGATTTTAGCCAGTCAAAAACTTTAATCGCGTTAGGAACGCCTTGATTTAAAGTATCGTAAGTATCAACTAAAAATAGCGCGTTATCTGGATAAACTTTTGCATATTCCATAAACGCAGTATATTCGTCTTTAAAGTTCATGACCCAACTGTGCGCATGCGTGCCTGACACGGGGATATTAAACATTTTACCCGCTAGCACGTTTGACGTTGCGTCACAGCCACCTATAACAGCAGCCCTTGCCCCGTAAATACCTGCATCTGGTGCTTGAGCACGGCGTAATCCAAATTCCATAACTAAATCGTTTTCCGCTGCGTAGCAAATTTTTGCGGCTTTGGTTGCGATAAGCGTTTGGAAATTCATTATATTTAAAATAGCCGTTTCAACTAATTGCGCTTGAAGTATCGGTGCTTTAACTGTTAATATAGGCTCACCTGGAAAAACAACCGTGCCTTCCGGAACAGCGTAAACGTCCCCTGTAAACTTAAAATCTTTTAGGTAAGCCAAAAATTCAGGGCTGAAAATATTAAGACCTTTTAAGTATTCAATTTCTTCATCGCCAAAATTTAAGTTAAGAATATAATCAACCACTTGCTCTAATCCACATGCAAGCGAATAGGTAATCATTTCATTTTGACGAAAAAAAACGTCAAACACGGCTATTTCATCTTTCCTATCGTATTTAAAATAGCCGTTCATCATGGTTAATTGATATAAGTCCGTAAGTAAAGTTAAATTTCTTTTATCCATAATAGTTTACTTAAATGACTTTATCTCTGGCAATTTTTCAGTTTCTTTATTTGCTTCTGCTGCTTCTTTTTCTGCTTTTCTTTGTTCGTAATTTTTATAATCAGGCGATTTGTTAAGCGCAATGTCTTCGGTCTTATTGCCCGCAACTATAAAACTTAAAACGGCAAAAATACCCCAAACTACGCCAACGATTATCAATCCGATCCACCATAGTATATATTGCATTAGCGCGTAAATCAATGCAAGTCCTAAAAGTATTGAACTTAAAAAGAAGTACCACGGGGACGTTTGAGAAAATCCAAGTCCCATACATATAACGCCAAACCCAACGAATAAACAAAACAAAAAGTTTAATACGGGATGTGTCCAAAATGCAAGTGGAACGAAAATATCTAAAAGCATAACCGTTAATGAAGCAACTAAAACTGCCATAGATACGAGTGCAAGTGCCAACCGTTTTCCTTTAATTTTCATAATAGACCTCCATTATTTTATTTAGTATATCACAATAAATTTAATTTGTAAATATAATTACTAAATTTAAGGCGGATATTTTAAAAAATTCGACGGCAAAATTTGCCGTCGAATTAGCGTTTTTGTTAAATTTTATATTACTCTACCGTTACACTTTTTGCAAGATTTCTAGGTTTATCAGGATTATACCCTTTATAAATTGACGTATAATATGCAATAATTTGCCAAGGTACAATATTTAATACACATTGAAGCGGATTTTCTATGTTTTTTACTTTAATAATATAATAGAAATTTTCGGCTAGTGCAGGTTCAACGTCGAAACAAGTAAACAATATAACCTTTGCACCGCGCGCCCGTGCTTCTTCTGCATTGCTTATGGTTTTAGAAAAGATTTTCTTATCCGTCGCAAAGGCGACGACGTACGTCCCTTCTTCAATAAGCGCCAAAAAACCGTGCTTTAACTCGCCAGCATAATACGTGTCCGAATTTATATAAGAAGTTTCTTTTATTTTCAAACTTGCTTCTAACGCCGTACAGTAATCTGCTCCCCTACCTATCATAAATATCTGTCTATTATAACGAAGCGCGTCGGCAAGCAATTTATAGTCGTTAGTTATTCCGTAATCAAAACTGTCATAAAGTTTTTGTACGGTTTGCAAAGAAAACGTGCCAATTTTTAAATTTTCTTTTAGAATTTCGCTTACAATTTGCAAAACAACTAATTGTGCGCTATACGCTTTTGTAGATGCAACTGCAATTTCAACACCTGCTTTTATAGGCATACAAACGTCTACGCTTTTAGCCAAAGTACTGTACTCAACGTTTACAAGCGCAACGGTTACCGCACCTTTATTTTTCGCAATTTCAAAAGCTGCAAGCGTATCTGCCGTTTCGCCACTTTGACTTATAAAAACAACCATCGTATCGCTTGAAATTTTAGGGTCAGAATACCTAAATTCGCTTGCAACGTGTGCAATACACTCTAACCCGATAGCATCTTCAAACATTTTTGCACCCATCATACAAGCGTGATACGCAGTTCCGCAACCTACTAATTTGATTTTTTTAATTTTGCTAAAATCAATCTCTTTAAATTTATTGCGGTTATCTGCAAGCGAATAATGTTCTAAAATATTTTTAATCGCGGCTTTCGTCTCGTAAATTTCTTTTAGCATAAAATGTTTATACGCGTTGCCACTATCCGTATTATCAAGTTCAAGTGCATGTGTCTTTAATTCTATTTTTCCCAAACCATCGTAAAAAGCAATTTCGTCATTTTGAACGTACCCGCAAACACCGTCTTCTATTTGAAAATAATTATTAGAAAAACCTTTAAAACATATTACGTCGCTGGCCACCATAACTGAATTTAAAGACTTTGAAACGTACAAAGGACTTTTACTTTTTGCAAAATATATTTTTCCGTCGTTTTTATGTAGAACACAAAGTGCATAACTACCGTGCAATGCCGTGCAAGTTTTTTGCAATGCAGAAAGCGCGTCGCCTTTATAATGATACTCTAAAAGTTTTTCAATGGTTTCCGTATCAGTTTCACTATAAAAAGAATAACCTTTTTTTATAAGTTGCTCTTTTAACACAGAGTAATTTTCTATTATTCCGTTGTGAACTATCGCCCACTCTCCGTCAGTAGAAACGTGTGGGTGCGCATTAATTTCGTCAGGTTTACCATGCGTTGCCCATCTTGTGTGTCCTATGCCCGTTTCAGAAAATTTAGACGGCACGACTACCTTTTCTAAATTCTTAATTTCACCCTTCGCCTTAAACACTTTTATTTCATCTTTTACACTTACCGCAATACCTGCCGAATCATATCCGCGATATTCAAGTTTTTTAAGGTTTTCAATAATGATTTTCTCTGGAAATTTACCAGAAAAGCCGATTATGCCACACATAATCACACCTCTGCATTTATACGTTTTATTAGCGAAACAATAGAATTTGCAATATCTTCGTTTTCGGCTTTGTTTTTACTTTCAACCATTACCCTAATTTTAGGTTCAGTACCTGATGCGCGTATCATTAACCTACCGCCACCGCCAAGTTCAGCATTAAATTTTGCAACTGCTTTGCCAAGTTCTTCGTTGTTCATTATACGGAATTTATCTTCAACCACAACGTTTTTATTTACTTGCGGATAAAGGTCAATTTTTAACGCTTGCGATAAAGTAGTTTTTTCGTTTATTACCATATTTGCCAAAATGATCGCAGCAAGTATGCCGTCGCCCGTGGTTGCCAAATCTTTTATAATTATATGACCACTCTGCTCCCCACCAAGCGTAAGATTTTTTTCAATGAGTTTTGCAAGAACGTATTTATCACCAATGTCCGTTCTAATCAAATTTATTCCTTCTCTCTTCAAATCTTCTTCAATCGCCATATTTGTATGACTTGTTCCAACAACGGTATTTGAATTTAGACGACCTATTTTTTTGAAGTATTTTGCTAGTCCCCAAATTATCATATCGCCATCAATAATTTTTCCGTTTTCATCTACGGCAATAAGACGGTCTGAATCCCCGTCAAAAGCAAACCCCATATCCGCTTTATATCTAAATACTCTCTTAACTAAATTTTCAGGATAAAGCGCACCGCAATTTTCGTTAATTTTTAACCCGTCGTTTACGCAGTTTGCAGCAATAACGTTAGCACCCAACTTTCTAAAAACGTCGGGCGCAATTCTATGCGCAGCACCGTAAGCACCATCTACCACTATCGTTAATCCGTCTAAACGGTGTTCACTTGCATCAATTAAGAACTTTTTATAAGGTTTAACCAAATTAAAATCTTGTTCGTAAACGCCTATATTCGGAAAGTCGTTTATTTTTTCTCTAATAAAACAACGCTCTATCCTTTCCTCTTCTTTATCAGAAAGTTTATATCCGTCGCTATTAAAAACTTTTATTCCGTTATATTCACCACTATTGTGTGACGCGCTTATCACTATACCGTAGTCCGCCCCACATTTTTTTGTTAAGTACGCAATTCCTGCCGTAGGAACAACGCCAACGTCAATTACCCTTGCGCCACCGCTCATAGCACCGCTTGCGACGCCTAACGTTAAATACGTATTTGACACGCGCGTATCTGAACCTATTATTATAGTAGGATTTTCTTTTAATATTGATAAGGCATTACCTATTTTATATGCAATATTTTGCGTTAAATCTTCATTTACTCGTCCACGCAACCCGTCCGTACCGAAAAATAATCCCATTTTATTTAATCTCCTCTTTTAAATATTCGTGCGCTCTATTCTCTTTAACCACTTGTCTTACTCTGCCGATTACAAAATCGTCGGTTTTTACGTTTTCAGTAACAGTTGTTCCCGCGCATATATAAGAATTACTCTCAATAGATAGTGGTGCAATCAAGTTGCAATTACTTCCTATAAAACAATTATCACCAACAACCGTGCGACTTTTACTTCTACCGTTATAATTGACAAATATTGCCCCACAGCCTATATTACAGTTTTTACCCACGTCAGCATCGCCAACGTAAGCTAAATGACTAACTTTACTTCCACAGTCTATCGTAGCATTTTTTATTTCAACAAAATTACCAACTTTTACATTTTCACCAAGTACTGCTTTTGGGCGCAATCTTGCATAAGGTCCAACCGAACAGTTTTTTCCGATTTCTGCTTGCTCGCATTGACTTTTGTTGACCACAGCGCCTTCGCCTATTACAGTATCTATAATATAACAGCCAGGCATAATTACTGCTCCGTCTTTAATTATGGTATTACCTTCAATGCGGTTGTTTTCATAAATAGTAACGTCGTTACCTATAACGACACTTTTATCGATAAAAATTGAACGCTTATCTTTAAGGCAAAAATTTTTTCCGTGTTTAATCCCCATAACTCCTCCCACGAATATTTTACTATCATTTATTTGCACAAGTTACACGATTTTATATTTTAGGGTATAAAATCACACTTGTCAAGCAATTTTTTATCCACTTTTTTAACAAAACCGCGCATTTTGAACACAAAAAGCACATTTTTTAACACTTTTTTGGTTTTCACGATTTTAAAATTTGGGGGTAAAATATGTTCATTTTTTAATATTTTAAGTATTTTATATGCAATTTTTCAAATCGTGAAATGCAAATAATACGATTTTAAGAAACTTGAAAAAATTAAAAAATAATTTAATTTGTGTTTGATATTTATTAATCATTGCCATTTGACATAAAGATACTGATGTGTTATAATATGAAAGTATTGACAAATTTGACATTAAATATAATGTGCTAAAATAGAGGTAAATATGATCGGCATTGTTATTGCCCTTAATTCCGAAGCAGAATCATTATTAAAACAAGTTGACAATTTAGAAAGTATTCAACTTGCAGATAAAACCGCATACTCGTGTAGTGTTAGCGGTATAAAGGCAATAATTATTATTAGCGGTATAGGAAAAGTTAACGCGGCCCTTGCAACGCAAATGCTTATCGACAAATTCTCACCTGATTTTATATTAAACTTTGGCACTTGTGGCGGTATGAATAATAGCGTTGAAATTCTTAAATATTACGCCGTCGAAAAGTGCTGTCAATTTGATTTTGATTTACGCGAACTTGACGGTGTCCCGCTTGGATATATTCAAGATTACGATAGCGTATTCTTCCCTACCAACACCCAAAATTTAGACTTTTTAGAAAAAAGCGTTTTAGCAAGCGCTGATAGGTTCACTAACGATATTAACGACATAAACGCTATCAATGAAATAGGTTGCAGTTTAAGGGACATGGAAGGCGGTGCAATCGCACAAGTTTGTCTTTCTAATAATATGCCACTCGTTATGATTAAAGGTATAACTGACGTTTACGGTAGCCGTACCGCGCAAGAACAATTTTATGAGAATTTAAAAAAAGTTAGCGAAGGGTTCCCTGCCGTTATAATTAAAGCGATAGAAAACGTTTGCAAAGTAAAAAACGTATAATGAGTATATTAACGGATTTATTGTTCAATAATCAAGACGTAAAATATAGAGAATTTTCAAAAAAACTTATACCAGATACTAAATATCCTATAATAGGCGTGCGTGCGCCTATTATAAAAAATATTGCAAAAAGCAACGTTTCCCGCGACGAAATTTTTTATGAGTTTATAAACGATAAGCATTTATACTATGAAGAATATTTACTTCACGGCTTGTCGTTAGGTTATAAAAAATTAGATTTTGACGAAACGTTATCACATTTAGTTCGTTTTTTACCATATATTGACAACTGGGCAATTTGCGACAGCACGGTTAGCGGATTAAAAATTTTTAAGAAAAATTTACCGAAAGTATTTGAAAAAGTTAAAGTATGGATTAAAAGCGACAATCCTTATACGGTTAGATTTGCTATCGTTACCTTGCTAAATTATTTCCTCGGTGAAAATTTTAGTGAAGAAGTTTTAAACCTTGCTTTTAGCGCATGTTGTGAACATTATTATATAAATATGGCGATTGCTTGGCTTATAAGTGTTGCACTGGTCAAAAATTACCCTAATACCGTAAAACTTATCGAAAGCAAAACCTTACCCAAATTCGTACAAAACAAATCAATTCAAAAAGCAGTTGAAAGTTTTAGAATTTCAACCGACGTAAAAGAATATCTAAAAACATTTAAAGTTTGACAAAGGAGAAAGTTATGTCAAAAGATCACGTTAAAAACGTAAACGTAAAACAATGCTTCGGCACGATTTTTATGTCGCTGATAGCGGCGTGTGTCGCACTTATCCCCGTTACTTTTGGTTCGGGTGGCATAAATATGCTCTATACTAGGTTACCGTTAGTTGGGGACGAAACGTTTATAGTACAAAGCGTTTCATTTGTTCCTTCCTTTGGCGAAGTTACAAAACTCGGCGCTGATGTTATTGAAATACTTGCTATGGTTATGGAATACGCACCTTACGCATACTTTGGTATTTTAGCAGCAAACATAGTATTTTCACTATTACTCATTATTACTCGTTCGCAAATTTTAAGATTTATCTTTAAGATTATAACTATTTTTGCTGGTTTCGCAATGCTTATAGTCGCCCTTAACTACATAGTTTATATCGTAGGTTTTGCTGGATTATTTATTCAAGGCACAATTCCCGCAGAACAAATAATGCAACACCTTGAAACAAGCGGTATTCTCGTTGCACTCGGTTTTGTTATTATGGGCTTTTCTATGACTGGAAAACAATTTAGATACTTCTCTAAACTTTATTAATAATGTAATACAAAAAAACTCCTGAAATATCAGGAGTTTTTTTGTATTTATTTAACCTTTATAAAAATTCGTTCTGACGTGTTTTTCTTCTTCCGGTGGATTTACACCCGCCTCTTTACCAGCTTTTATACACTTAATTAGCCAAGCCATGTTTTTACCAAGAACACGCATAGTTTGCAAACCTTCCGCATCGTCATCTGCTTGTTTTCCATTAGAGCCAAATACCATATTCCAGTATTGTGAAGAAACTACCGGCATATTGCTTAACGTAAAGTATTTATTAATTATGTCAATCGTTGCCGTCGTCCCCGCACGCCTTGCAACTGCTACCGCGGCAGCAGGTTTATAAGCAAAGGACTTCTTTGCAAAAAACACCCTATCAAGTAGCGCTTTAAGTGAACCGTTAAGCGAAGCGTAATATACGGGACTACCTACTATAAGTCCGTCAGCAGCATCTATTTTTGCAATAATTTCGTTTGCTAAATCGTCTTTAACACATTTACCAAGTTTACTGCAACCACCACAAACGGTGCACCCGACTATCGGCTTATCACCTACCGTAACTATTTCGGTATCAATATCGTTAGAATTTAATTCAGCAGCTACTTCCGAAAGCGCCCTAAAAGTAGTTCCGTTTTCGTGCGGACTGCCGTTTATTAATAAAACTTTCATTTATACTCCTTAAAATTGCAAACCACGTTCGTAAATAGCAAGTTCGTGAGTAAGCATATGTTTTACTTGACGAATTTTCCACTCAATATGCGCTCTATCTCCACCGTATCCCATTGACGCTTCGTAACCAAGAGCGGAATCTTTATCAACTATTTTTAGACCCTTTTCCGCATTTTTAATTTCTAATGCGCCTAACTTCCTAATGCCGTCAATTATACTTTTCACTTCTTTATTCGTAGCCGCTATAAACAGTCTTTGCCTATAAATATACATTTTCTTAACGTTAATATCGGTAGTAAAACAGCAAATCATATATTCGCCCATATTGATTAAGCGTTTAACCATTTTACTCTTGTTTTTAAGTTCTTTAAGTATATTTATACCTTTTTTAACAAGTTTAATTGCATCAGCTAATATTTTCATTTCCACGCGCATTCTAACGCTGTGTAAAGTGAACTTACCTTCTGCGGACATCCTACCGCTTTGATAATGATATTCTTCGGTTATTCCGTTACCAAAGCGAACTTTTTCACCGAGAAGTGATTCCGGCGGTTTCGGGAAAATTCCCAGCGCAAGCGGATAAGCAGGACCAACACGCATAGCGCAATACTGTTCATCGTCGGTAGGCATATAAATTCTAATCGCATCACTCCAACAATTAAGCGCTTCTAGACACTTTTCAGTTTCCCCTTCGGAAAATTCGCCAACAACTTTTTTCAAAATGTTTTCAGGCGTGTCTGAAACGTAATCAAAAGATAGTTTTGCAATTTTACTAATGAAAGAAGGATAAGAACCAAAATGGTGGCTTTCCATTAAACCAACTAGCCCGTATTTTTCATTACTTTCGCGAAGCGCTTGATATCTGCGCATCCATTGTTGCGGGAACGGTTCAAACGGCATACACCCAAAGTCCCAAGTTCTTCCGCCCGCATTACACATAGCGTATAATCTTATCCCCCTGCGTTTTGCAGCCTTTGCTTCACTCAAAAAATAATCGCCAGGACCTTCAAAAGCAACCGAATAATCGCACACTCTTTCAGTAATACCATATTTGGTTGGTAAGTTTTGAAACATTTCAAACGTAACTAAAAGACTAATATCCGTTGGTAATTTATCAATTAATTCAATACGTTCTTTTTCAGGCGCCCATCCCCAGTTATACGTCCAAAATACTATATCTGCGTCCGCCTTTTCTCTACGAATTACCTTTTTAACAAGTTCTAGCCAAATCGGGAAATCTCTACAAGGCCACCACCCTGGTGCAGGTTTGGAATCGGGGAAATTATCCGCATTTTTAAAGTCCCTATGCGTTCTACCAGTAGTTCTTTCGTCTTTACTTGGGAATTGCACGGATTCACCAACGAATACTATTCCTTTAATTTTTTTATGAACCTTAAAGGTTTCAGCAAAAGTTTTAGCGTAAACTTCTTCCGCATCAGGTTCTTCGGGACTGTAAAAAACCGATTTATCACAATATGCGTATACGTCCATACCGTAACTTTCCGCCCTATCACAAAGGTCGTCTATATCATATTTACCCATACATGTTTCGTTTGGACCTTTAACGAATATTAAAAGCGCGTCAACGCCGTCTTTTGCAAGTTTTTGCATATATCCGTTAGGGAAAATATCCATATCGTAAGCAGAGTGCGCCATTCTGGGTGAAAATAAAGGTTTATTTTTAGTTTTCCCTTTTATTAGATATGGAACTTTATTTTCCGTCATCATATCTTCTAAATCATAAATTGCTTGTGCCGCGCCTCTATCGTCGTATGCACGAATTAATATTCCGCCATCTGAAATTTCAACGACACGACCTTTATACGCGCAAACGTCTTCTAAATTTTCTTGGGTAATCTCAATGCTAATTTTCACACCACAAGATTTATTAATACCAAAACAAACTTTTAAATAATTTTTAAGGTCGGCTTTTGCGTGTTCAATAACCGCACTAGTATCACCATCAAACGTAACGCCGTTTTTAAGCGATATTTCATTATCGCACTTTTCCCTATCAATAACCGAAAACGGGATATTTGACGTAGTAAGTTCTTTTCTAAAATTAAATTTCTTATCCATAATACGTTTCCTTATACAGCGAATTAATCGCACGAATTAATATTGAAATTATAACATAATATTTTTAAGTTGACAACACAAATCACACAATTTTAGTAAAAGTATAAAAATCGTAATTTATGACAATATAAACCAAACTTTTGACACAAAAAAAGAAACTCTTTTAATTTAGAGTTTCTTTTACATTAGTTTTTAGCAAATGAATTATTATTCACAAACTAACATATAACTAGTTTGCGCTTTTAAGCACTCTTCGATAACGTATTCACCGTCAACAACGGTATACTTTGCAGGAACAAATTCTTCTGCGCCAACTTTAATAATAGAAATTTTATCAAATTTCTTATTTGCTTTAAGATGAATTACAGGATAGTCGTCATCAACGAAGTTTGAAACTATGATATAAGTTTTTCCGTCTTTAACGTAAACGTACGGTGAAACGTTTTCTTCTGCAATAAAATACAAATCGTCGTTATATGGACAATCATTAAGAAGCGCCTTTTTAATAACGTACTCGCGAAGCGGACAAAGCATACCTACTGGGAAATAAATTTCCATTTCGGTATCGTTATCTTTATAAGGAATAACCAAAGCGTTATTTACGCGAGTAATCGCATCACCAGCATAAACTTCTTTATAGTCTTTAACGATAGAATAAACGTTTTTATTTTCTTTGCCGTAATTAACGTGCAAATAATTTCCACAGAACATTTGACCAGTTGCCCTAAATTGCGAAACACCAAAAATTTTATCGTCAGAATTAATTTCTTCCATAGAATACTTGCCTGAAATACGTTGTTCAAAGTATTCGCAATCCTTCATATCAATTAAATAAGAAAGTCCCCTTTCTTTAAGAAATAAAACGTTTTCCGCCGTCAAAATAACGAAGTTATTATTAAATAAATTAATAATATCTTCATCTTCGTAATTACGCAAAACTTGACCGCTTACACCTACTACCTTGCCTTTTACTTTGTAATCGGTAGAATAAACGCAAGAAATACCAAGTTGTTCTAAATACGCATAAATCCAGCAGTCAGTAGTTCCAACACTAGCCAAACCATTTGCGCCGTTTTTAACGACGTAAGGCGAATTATAACTAATCAAAACGTGAACGCCAACAGCGTTATCGTAAGATAATTTTAAATCGTTTATGGCTGAAAGATAAGGTTTAATTTCTGCAAGCATATTTGCATAACGATCGTAATTATTTGCACCGTTACCACAAAATTCAAACATTGAAAACGTCGCGCCAGTAAACAACATTGACGCAGAAGTCAGCATTTGATACTTAAAGAAATTTGCACTCTTTGAATACATAGAGTGTGGAACGTTTTCAATTTCACTAACACAATCAGCCGTGTTACCCGTGATTGCTTTGACTTCCATAGACGATTTATTGAAAAGCCAAGCGTATTCTTGCAAACCACGTTGACGATAAGAGTTTAAGCAACATCTATTTAAGGGTTTAACACCGTAAATAGCAAGCGATTCAAAAAGTTCAGGTAATCTTCTCCCTTCGTAAATGCAAGTTCCACCCGTCATAAGCCCAAAAGCCGATTGATTTTTAACGTTTCTAACTATGTAATCAACGGTATCTTGAACGGTTTCACGCATAACGTCAAGATATACTTTACGCACGGCTTTATCAGTACCGATTTTTTCCACAAGCGTATCTCTGTCGTAATTTGAGTTAAGCCTTTGGTTAAAAATACGCATATGCTCTTCACAAAAGCATCCGTGCGCAACGGGCATATGATTTCCCATACGCATATCGTCTTCTATCCATAAAACGTCGGGCTGTAAATGCTCAACGTAAAAATTCATTAAATCAACGTAATATTTGCGCCAGTTTTCGCAAAGCGGACAAGGCGCAACTTCGGCGACCGCACCGTCGTGCCCAACCATCGCCCTAAAATTTTGACCTTTTTTTAATTTCACGCCAAGGTCGTAATGTCCCAAGGTAATCCAAGGATTAAGCGTAGTTGTGATGCCGTATTCTTTGAGAATTTTTTTCGCCTTTTTAATGGTGTCTACCCACGGTTTTGCTTCTTCTATGGTAATATGCCCGCAACCTAATTCTTTTGGGGCAATAAAAAACATAACTTCGTCAATCTTTGCTTTTTTGCAAAAATCTAAAAGCGCAGAAACCCTTTCTTCAAAATCAACCGAAGGAACTAATGAAAATCTCAAACTATAATTGTACATAACTTATTCCTTTATAAACTGAAATTTTGTTTCTTGGGCAGGCTAAAAGCCCGCCCTTAAAACAAATTTTTAACTGTTTTTTGCGCGCTACCGCGGGGAAAACGCTATGCGTCCCCCCCGCGATAACACGATTAAAATTTTACTGATTATTTACGGACTAATTCGGCAAATACATAAAGATAACGGCTAGTAGCTGTTCCACTTGCAATTGTACCTGTTTGAGTAGTAAATAGCGTAAGTGTACTTACTGAAGTATCTTGTAAACTATCAAGTTCAATTTCATAAGGTAACCATTTGTTAGAGTTTTCAGAACCTTTCTCAATACCCGTAAAACCAATCAACGTAGAGGTTGCCACAACCTTGCCTGTGTTCGCGTTAGTTGCTATATATACCACTAAATGCGTATAACCCGTTTCAACGTAATTCGAGATAGATTGATCTAGCGTAACAGTTACGTCTTTGTTTGCATATAGTAAAAATCTAAAAACAGAAGTAACAGTATCAACAGTGGCAGAAGCAGGTAAATTGCCTGCTATACTAGTGATATTAGCATCATCTGTCGAAGTCTTAACACCTTGATTTGTCACAGCAACCCCTACTGCGCTAAGTCCACTAGTAACGTTTATAGGTTCTAATTCTAATTCTTTTTCGACGAACTGAACGTCCGCAACGTAAATATTAGCGATTGAAGAATTAGAAATATATAATAATCTTACGTATCCTGGTTCGCCTTCAAGCCTTGCGATATGCTTGTTTTGGTTGGCAATAACGTCGGCTAAATCAA
>JAFVTK010000073.1 GCA_017503265.1 Clostridia bacterium
CGGCGTTAAAATCGGAAGCGATAATTGCGAGTATTCTATTTGCGGTGAAGATATGAATATTTTATCGGTAACCCTTTTAGACGAAATTTTCCCTGACGAAAGTGTAAGCGTTACGATTGATTTTAGTTTAACGCTTGCAAATGTCGTTGCGAGAACGGGGATTAACGACCACGCGATTAACCTTGCTAACTTTTATCCGATACTGTGTGCGCGTGACGAAAACGGGTTTTACGAGTGCGTTTACTACTCAAAAGGCGATCCCTTTTACAGCGATTGCGCTGATTATACAGTAACGATTACCGTTGATAAAGAGTACGTCGTGGCTTCAAGCGGTAAAATTCAAACTGTAAAAGAAACCGAAAGCACGGCAACTAAAACTTACACGATAGAAGACGCGCGTTCTTTTGCGTTCGTTCTATCAAAAGATTTTGAAACTATGACGGATAGTTCAACGGGTGTTGAGATAAACTATTATTACTATTCTGACCAAAATCCTATAAAATCTATGGAATACGCCGTTAAAAGTATGAACTACTTTGAAAATACTTTCGGCGATTATCCGTATTCCACATATTCGGTGGTTCAAACGGAGTTCGTGCAAGGTGGTATGGAATTTCCTGCGCTAGTTATGATAAGCGACGATTTGGAAGAGCGCGCTTACGGTGAAGTTATTGTTCACGAAACGGCTCATCAATGGTGGCAAACGGCTGTTGGAAATAACGAGATTGAGTACGGGTTTTTAGACGAAGGGCTTGCCGAATATTCGGTCGTACTGTTTTACGAAAACTATCCCGAATATAATCTTTCGCGTCAAGCGCTTGTAAAATCCGCCGAAGATACTTACAAGATTTTTTGTACGGTGTCGGATAAAATTTTCGGTAAAGTCAATACGGTGATGAAAAGAAGCCTTAAAGATTTTACAAGTGAGTACGAGTACGTTAATATGGCATATATAAAGCCGTGCATAATGTACGATTACTTGCGCGAAACGGTGGGCGACGGTAAGTTTTTCAAAGGCTTAAAAAAGTATTATGAAACTTATAAATTCAAAAACGCAGTTCCCGACGATTTGGTTGGTGTTTACGAAAAACTTGGCGCGGATAGCAACGGATTTTTTGAAAGTTTTTTTGACGGAAAGGTAATAATTTAAGTAAAAATAAAGATAAGCGTAATATTTTTAACTGCGCTTATCTTTTATTTTTATAAATATAATTGCTCGTTAACTAAAAAATGTCAAAAAAGTATTAAATAAGTTATTAAAATAAATATTATTTATTGACAAACGGCGTGTAAAATGTTAAACTAATTGAGTATACGACTAGTTATACGAGGAGTTATGATGAAAAAATTTCTTAAAATTTTATTGATATCCGTTTTGACGATTGCCGTTGCGTTTAGTATGGTTGCTTGTTCTGATCAGCCGGGCGGCGGTAATGGTGGCAGGAAAGGTCTTGTAGGTAAAAGGCAAGACGATACTTGGGTGATTTATAAATACGTTGATGACGAAGCCGACGCAGGCGTTTTAGATATCGGCGCTAAACTTGATTTACCCGACGGCGTAACCAAGGTTAAAATCAAGGCAAACGCATTTAGCGATAACGGCACGCTTACGAAGATTATCGTTCCCGAAGCGGTAACTGAAATTGAAGCAGGTGCATTCGCAAAAATGCATAAACTTAAAGAATTGCACCTTCCATTTATCGGTCAAGTTAAAAATGCAGACGCGTTTGAGTTTGAGAGCGACGAGGCGTACGACGAAGATAAAGCAGTAGATGCTGAAAGAACTATCGCGCACTTGTTTGGAACGGAAGTTTACGACAACGGCACGTCTGTAACGATTAATTACGGTAGTGGTACTAAAAATTGTTATATGCCTGAAACTCTTAATAAAATCGTTATTAACGCATCTAACTATAAAATCCCGATGCACGCGTTTGACGGATTGACTTACGTTGAAAATATTGTTTTAAGCGGAACGGTTACTGAAATAGGGCAATACGCTTTTGCAAATACCCGTATCAGTTCGATAGAAATTCCCACGACCGTATCAATAGTTCACGAATACGCGTTTAATAATTCAAAGGTTGAAAACGTATTATTCGCGTCGACGGCAACGGACGGTTCGATTGAAATTAGGGACGGGGCGTTCAGCGGTTGTGAAAACGTTAACTATATCGGAGCAGGTACGGTTACCGACAATACGATAGATTTGGTTAAGTTTAAGTTTACAAGTGATTTTGGTGGATTTATTGCTACGCCGGTAGAGATAGGCGCTGACGCATTTAACTTTGGCAATGACGATAAAAAAGACGAAAATAAAGTTTATACGGTATTAAATAAAGGTTCGCTTGATTTAAATAAACTTTTTGGAAATACTATCCTTGCGTAATATCAATTAAATAAAAAAAAGAGCAAACTAATTAAAGTTTGCTCTTTTTGTTTTAGTTAAATTTTAAGCGATACTTTCTAACGTGTAAACCATTGCGCCCATACTTGCAAATGAACCGTATGCTACAAGCGGAGCGGCGTATTCAATAACGTAAGAGTGGAAGTCAAGGTCGTTAGTAGCGTTCTTTTGAAGTAGAACGTGGTGGCTTGTGCCCGTGTTGTATTGAGAGTTAACGGCATAAGTTAAATTCTTTACGGGAACGCTTTTAGAAGAACCGTTAATGACTACCGTTTCAGTGGTTTCTGATTTGTGTTTAATTAGAATAGTTTTTGCAGAGCCAAATGCTGATGAAACGGTTGGCGCTGAATAACTGCCGTCTTTTTTAATATCCGTGTTTCTTATTGCGAAAAGCAGTTGCGCGTTATCTATTAAAGACCTATAATCATAACCGTGGTTAGAAGAACTAACTACTTCGTCGTTTTCATATTTTTGAATTTTATACGAAACTTTATTATACGCTATAGTGTTTTTACTTTTGGTAACTTCTACGTTTGCTTTTGAGCCGAGTAATAGGTACGAGTACGATTGTTCAGTCGTGGACCATATCGGTGCGAAAGAATATCCAGAACCCAAGAAATAAACTTCGCTTTTAACGTAGTCGTTATAAAGAACGTTGCCGTTTTCAGTAGTTTCATTTTGATAACCTTCCGCGTAATTGCCGTTGACCGTATAAGTTGACGCAATTTGTAAATCGCTTATTAAGTGGTAAACGGTTTTACCTTCAAGGTCGATATTAGTCGTAATTTCAGCGGGAAGAGAAACCGCGTTTATTACCGAAAGGGTTACCGTGTAAGTTCCTTCGTAAGAGTATAAAGCAACTTCGTCTTTTATTTCGCTTGATTTTTCAAGATTAGTGGTTTTGTAATTGTCTGCGCTTTTAACTTTATAGGTAAGTGTTTCAGTATAACCTACCGTAGCGTCGCCCGTAACACTTTCCCCAAGGAAGTAATTGTTAAATTCAAGCAACGTTGCGCCGTTACAACCTGCGCAAGAACAGCCGCTTACAACCGTTAATACAAGTGCTAAACAAACCGAAAGCACGGTCATTAAAAATTTTTTCATATAATGCTCCATTATTTGATTGTCGTTAAATATTAAAAAGTTATGCGTTTATTTATAAAACGGCAAACTTACTATATAATGATACCACAAATATAAAAATTTGTAAAACTCTATGATAAAAAACTTTAAAAGTTTAAAAAATATGATACAATATAGATATGGTTAATTTGGTTTTAACACGTTCATATTATAATTTGTTCCCCGTTTTAACAAATCGGATACAAAAAAACGCATTAGACCTTTCAAAAAAGAATTTAGTTTTTTGCGAAGCCAAAGTATCGCTTATGATAGAACGGTTTTTGTGCGCTAAAACGGGTGGAAGTTTTAATACCGACGTTTATTCGTTCGGTAACTTTTTGCGTGCAAAAAAACCTATTGATAAACTTTTATCCAAAGAAGGCTCGGCAATGGCTATTAAACGCATATTGTCGGAAATTAAACTTCAATGTTTTAAGCAAAGCAAGGCTAATTTAGCGCCTACGCTTTACGACCTAATTATTCAATTAAAGAGTGCGAAAATTACGCCCGACGACGTTTTGGCGGCGGCTAAATCGGTAAAGGGGATATTAAAAAATAAACTTGCGGACATAGGCGCGGTTTACTTTAAGTATGAAAAGTATATTGAGCAAAACGGTTTTGAAGACCAAAGTTCGTTGCTTTCATATTTGCCTGAAATTATTGAGACGGATAAAGATATTGCGTCGTCCGACGTTTACGTCGTTGGATACGGCGGATTTACCGCGCAAATGCGCGCAGCCGTTACGTCGCTTATTAAAAAAGCAAACTCGGTTACGGCTATTTTAGTTGAAGGTGAAAATTCTCACGTTTACGTCAACGAAACCGCACAGTTTATTAGGGAAGAGTGCAGACGGCTACATATGCCCGTTATCGAAACGTTTGACGACGGTGATTTTAACGGCGAAGCGCAAATAATTGCAGATAATCTTTTTAGCCCAACTGTTAAATTACGCAATAAAAACGTTGTTAATACTTGCGGAAAATATCAAACTGATAAAATTTATTTTTACGCGGCTAAAAATCCTGCCGACGAGATTGAACGCGTAGCGGAAATTATTAGAAAAGCCGTTTTAGACGGGGATTGTCGTTTCCGCGATATTACGGTTACCGTTCCTGACCTTACGACTTACGGGGATTATATTAAAGCGACGTTTGAAAGATTGAACGTTCCATGCTTTTTAGACGAGCAAAAAGTTCCGCTAAATCACCCGCTTATTACTTTAATCGTTTCGTATATCGACGTCCAAAGAAAGGGGTTAGAGCGCGGCGCGTTCTCGGCGTTCTTTAAAAATCCGCTTTTTTGCGCCGATAAAAAATTAACCGACGCGCTTGAAAATTATTTAATCAAATATAATATAAATTACGGAAGAATTAAAAACAACTTTACTTTTCCTGCGACTGACGAAAATCAACTTATCGCCCTAGAAGATTTAAGGCGCAAAGCGGTTAATTTGTTTGAAGATTTTAACGTGCTTAAAATGCTTTCTGCGCTATCGGTTAAAGACGGACTAAATAACTTGTCGGAAAAATTAAGGGCGATAAAAGAAAGTGAAGAAGCCGCCGTTACCGACCAAATTTACGACGCGGTTATCGGGCTTATCGGCGAAATGCAAATGATGCTTGGTGAAGTGGGGTTATCACTTACCGAGTATAAAAACGTATTTTTAAGCGGGGTTTCGGCAATGAAATTGTCGGTTATTCCGCAGTATAACGACGCGGTGTTCGTGGGTGGATTTAAGGAAACTGCTTTGGCAAAAGCCAAATACTTGTTCGTAACGGGACTTACCGTTGACGTACCGTCCGTTCAGGCGGACGTTGCGCTACTTTCCGACGGGGATATAAGTGCGTTAGAGCAAATTAAAATGTTGGTTGAACCCAAAATACGCGTAGTCAACCACCGCACTCGTGAAAACGTAGGCATGGCGCTTGCAGCGTTCGATAAAAGACTTTATTTGTCATATCCTACTGCTAACACGGACGGCAAAAAGAATATTAAAAGTGAAGTTTTGACTTGTATTGAAAAGTTGTTTACCATAAAAAATTTTCCTATTAAAAACGGCTACCTTACTTACGCGCAAGGCTTAAACACTTTTGCGCGCGCTTGCGGAGAGTTTGCGGAAGGTAAAACTGAAAACGATTTTTCATACGACTTTACTTTGCCGTCGTCTTTTTACGCGGCGACGGGTGGTGAAAAATTAAAACCGTTATTAGACGGCGCTAATAAAGAAGTTAAAGTTAGGCTCTCTGGCAATAAAGTTTCGCTTATTAAAGGCGTTATTTCCCCGACGGCGATAGAAGATTATTATAAGTGTCCGTATCGCGCGTTTATTTCGCACGCATTAAAAATTAAAGAGCGCGACGAAGGAAAAGTAAACGTGCTGTCAGTCGGAAACCTTATGCACGAAATTTTGAATAAATACGTTGACGGGATTAACGCTGTTACTGACAACTATAGTTCTGACGCTTTATTTGAGAGCGCTGCTGAGAAAATTTTGTCGCGCGACGAATATAAAAAGTTTATTGACGAACCGTCCACCAAAGCGACGATAAGTCGCGTTTTAAAAGAGTGTAAAGGTTATTGTTATAAAACTTATCTCTCGCTTAAAAAATCGGCGTTTGATATGAGCAAAACCGAAGTTGCTTTCGGGGACTTTAAGGGCGCGGAATACCCTGCAATACCGCTTTTGGGTGGGGAAGTTAAACTTAAAGGTAAGATTGACCGCGTGGACGAGAGCAAAAAATATTTTAGAGTAATAGATTATAAAACGGGAAAGACCGACCCGTCGGAAAAAGCGCTTTTTGCAGGTGTGAAATTGCAACTATATCTTTACGCTGCGGCAGTTTTAGGTAAATATAAAGGTGATAGTGCAAAATTTCCAGCAGGGCTTTATTATTTGCCCGTTTCGGATAAGTATGAAAAACCCGAAGATAAGGGCGGTGCGCTTGCCGTGGGTAAAACGTTATCGGAATTAGACGCGATTTCCGTGCAAGACTTTGAATTTAGCGAAAAGGGTGAAACTGATTTTACAGCCGTCAAACTTGACGGAAAGAGCGGTAAAATTAAGAACGGCGTGGATAGGGGCGTATTGCAGTCTTACGTCGATTACGCGCTTAAAGCGAGCGAAGCGGCTGTAAAAAATATGTCGGACGGGGTAATCGTTGCATCACCTTACGAAAACGCGTGCGAGTACTGCGAATATTCGGCGCTTTGTGGCGTTAAAGACGCTACGCCAAGAAGCGTTGGTACGGTTGATGAAAGTACTTTTAACGCCGACAAAGGGGGTGAACGCAATGCCTAGATTCACTAACGAGCAACTTGAAGTGGTTACACACGGCAAGGGCAATATTTTGGTTTCTGCGTCGGCAGGTAGTGGTAAAACCCACACTATGATAGAGCGCGTTAAAAGGCTTATCATAAAAGACGGCGTTGAAATAAATCGCGTTTTGGCGGTTACGTTTACCGAAGCCGCGGCGGCGGATATGAAGGAAAAATTAAAAAGCGCGCTTATGGATGCGGTGGTTGGGAACGTCGATATCGACTTGTACGGCGCTATTAGCGAAGAACAAAAATCGGCGTGCGAAAGGCAACTTTCTGAAATTGCAACGGCTGATATTTGTACTATGCACGCATTTTGCGGAAGACTTATAAGAAATTACTTTTTCGTAGTAGGTGTTTCGCCTGACTTTAAAATTTTGGACGAAACAGAAGCAAAGGTTTTAAGAAACCAAAGCATTGATAGAACTTTTAAGGAGTTTTACGACGCTAACGAAGAGTGGTTTTTAACGCTCGTTGACCGCCACTCCGTCGGTAGGATGGATTCGGGACTTAAAGATTTGGTTTTATCCGCGTACGCTTTTTGCGATTCGGAAGCCTCGCCCTTTAACCTTTACGATAAATATAAAGAAGTTTATTCTAACGAAGGGTTTAATCGCATTTTAACCGATTATAAAACGGCGCTTAACGACTTACTTTATCCTATAAAAGACGAGGTTCAGAGCGCGTTAATTACCTTTGAAAAAGAAGGACTTGTTAAGGGCGTAGAGTTTACAAAAACGCTTTTAGGCGATATCTCGGCGGTTATATTAGCGCCCGATTTATACGCCGTAAAAGGACTTGAAGATTATAAACTTAAACTTGATTTTGAAAGGAAGTTGACCGCTGAAAGTCAAGAGCAAAAAGAAAGGGTTGCAAAGGCAAGGGACAAGTTTAAAAAATTACTTAAACGCTTTTTAAAGTGCGTAGGAAAAGACGTTAAAGAAGATTTGGCTAAAAACGCTCAATGTTACGAGCATACCAAAAATTTTGTAAAAATACTTGAACGTTTTTCGCAAATTTATTCGGAAGTAAAAAAAGATGAAAACGCGCTTGACTTTAACGATTTAGAGCATTTTGCGTTAAGGATATTATACGACCAAGAAATTAGGGATACTTTGCGTGAAAAATATCAATATATTTTCGTGGACGAGTATCAAGACACTAACGGCGTGCAAGAAGAAATTATATCGCGCATTGCAAAAGACAACGTGTTTATGGTTGGCGACGTAAAGCAAAGTATTTACGGTTTCCGCGGTTGTCGTTCGGAATTTTTTAGTGAAAAAGACCGCGTTATGACTGCTCGCGGAGAAAAAGTCGTAAGGCTTAACCACAATTTCCGCTCGGCATCTGCCGTTATTAATACCGTAAACGCAGTATTTAATTATTGTATGACGGATAAAGTTTACGGTGAAAATTACAAGGGGCGTTCGGAACTTATTTCGGGCGGAATTTACCCCGAAGAGTTTAGCGGTCGTTCAACTTTGCATTTCTTAAAAAAAGACCGTGAAAACGAAAAGAAAACCGAAGAACCTAGAATTTACGATATTTTAAAAGAAAATCCAAAAGAGCAAGAATCGGACGTTAGTTCGCTTTCGACGCTTATTGCAAGTATAATTGCAGACGAGCGCAGTAAACGGTTTTACGACCCCAAAAAGCGCGAATTAAGACAGGTGGGTTACGGAGATATTGCTATCCTTACAAGAAGCCGTAAAACCGAGTTGGTTAAGGGCTTGATTAAAAACGGCATACCCGTCAGCACCGACGTTAATGAAAACGTGTGCGATTACCCTGAAATAA
>JAFVTK010000074.1 GCA_017503265.1 Clostridia bacterium
GATTACTTTTCTTTTTATAATCATTTCAATAATATTTATAGGTTTAGGGTTGCCCGATTCGCTTTTGGGCGCGGCTTGGCCTGCAATTTATCCTGATTTTAATATTCCCGTTAGTTACGCTAACTTCGTTACTATGCTAATATCTTCTGGCACGGTAATTGCAAGTTTTTTCAGCGCGCGCTTAATAAATAAATTCGGCACGGGTTTAATTACTGCGGTTAGCACCTTAATGACGGCAGTTGCCTTGATAGGCTATGCTGTTTCAAACTCTATAATTTGGTTTTGCGTGTTGGCAATTCCGCTCGGCGCAGGCGCTGGCGCAATTGACGCGTCGCTAAATAATTACGTTGCGATACATTACTCGTCCACACATATGAGTTTTTTGCATTGCTTTTACGGGTTGGGCGTTGCCGTAAGTCCTTTGATAATGTCTTACGCATTGTCTTTTGATAATAACTGGCGTTTAGGATACCGCATAGTGTTTTTTATTCAAATAGCGATTGCGTTAATCTCTTTTTTATCGCTTCCGTTATGGAGAAAAACGGGTAAATTACCCGAAGAAAAAGAAAAGGAAGTAACACCTAAAACGCTTTCGTTAAAGCAAATGTTTAAGATGCCTGCGGTAAGAACGTCTTGGATTGCGTTTTTTGCTTCGGTTGCGCTTGAATTTACTTGCGGTATTTGGGGTTGCACTTATCTTGTAAGCGCAGAGGGTATGAGCGAAGCCGCCGCCGCTAAAATGCTTACACTTTATTACGTCGGTATGACTTCTGGTAGGTTTGTTTCCGGCTTGGTTTCTAAAAAACTTTCACCGCTAAAAACGGTATTTTCAGGATATACTATCGTCGCTTGCGCAATACTAATTTTGCTTTTACCCTTGCCCGTTACGGTTAAGGGAATAAGTTTGTTTTTGATAGGTTTTGGCAACGGCCCCACCTTCCCCAACTTGATTTATTTAACGCCCTCATATTTTGGAAAAGACGTTTCGCAATCAATCGTAGGCACTCAAATGACGGCGTGCAATTTAGGGATTTTGCTTATGCCACCCGTTTTTGGACTGATTGCCGACTATATTGACGTAAAACTTTTCCCCATAGTGTTAGCGGTTTTATTCGTAGTTATGCTAATCACTACCATACTATACAAAAATTTACCAAAACAAAAAAGCACCGACCTAAATTTTGACTAACCCTTGATTTATAGCGCCGTATTTGTTATAATTTATTCATAAAGGAAATGGAGTAAAATATGAAAAAAATCGCTCAATTTTTTAAAGTAAGCGAAGCCGAATACTTAAAAGTCGGCAATACCGAAAATTATGCGGATATAATTTTACCCAAACGCGCCACGGCTGGTAGCGCTGGATACGACTTTTTTTGCCCCGAAACAATTGACGTTGGTGTGGGTGAAACGGTTAAGATAGCGACCGGTGTTCGAGTTAAAATTGACGAAGGCTGGGTTTTAAAGATTTATCCCCGAAGCAGTTTAGGGTTTAAATACCGTTTGCAACTAGATAACACGGTTGGAATAATCGACAGCGATTATTATTTTGCCGATAATGAAGGGCATATTTTTATAAAAATGACAAACTGTGGAACTAAGCCTTTAACTTTGGAAAAAGGCAAAGCGTTTGCGCAAGGCATTTTTATTGAATACGGAATTACGGTTGACGACGACGCAACGGCTGTCCGCACGGGCGGTTTTGGCAGTACTGATAAAAAATAAGGGTAAAATAATGAAAAGGTTTTTATCGATTTTCTTTGCTTTATTCTTAATCCTTTCTTGTTTTGCCGTGAGTGGATGCCAAACGGAAAGTAAAAGCGTTTTAACTTATAATAAAAAATATATTATTACTATTGATTTTGAAAAAGACGAAAGCAAACAAAACTACTGGATTTTCTATGATGACGGCACTTGCATATATCATAATTACGAAATTATATATGGCGATAAACGCTCTAATTACGTTTGTACTTTTAAATATACTCTTGCCGAAGACAAAAGTACTCTATTTTACTTCTTCGATTCGGTAAGTTACTTGGAACATAATAACAATTTCAATTTAAGCACGTCTAATAGTGGCTATTTGATAGTTTCAAAAGACGTAGTAATGAACAAGGACGGAAGTTTTTTCGTTTGCGAAGAGTTTATTGATAATATTCCGAACTACGGAAAATAAATTAAATAAAGGTGGAATATATGAAAACAATTAAAGTTGAAAAATTAACCAAAGACGCTTTTGCGCCTTACGGCGAGTATTACGATTACGCTAACCCCCAAGGGTATGCGCTTTGCGGTGAACTTCACCGCTTTTTCCCCGATAGGCTTATCGCTTATCACCAAGGGCAAGTGGCTTTTTCACCTATCTTGGTTAAAAAACCCGAACAAATGAAAGTTACCCAAATCGAATATCATACCACTACTTGTGAAATGATTATGCCCTTAAACGACGATATGATTTTGCACGTTGCCGAGCCGTCCGCAGGTAAACCCATAACCGATAGAACCAAAGCGTTTTTAGTGCCGAAAAACACGCTTATAAAAATGAACGCTTGCGTTTGGCATTTAGCGCCACTACCTGCAAATAAAGACGAACTTACGGCAATGATAATTCTTCCCGAGTGTACCTATATGAACGACTGCATAGTGGTAGACCTTAAAGAAGACGAACAATTTATAATTGAAAAGTAA
>JAFVTK010000075.1 GCA_017503265.1 Clostridia bacterium
GTAATCTTAAATTTATAAAAAACAAACGGAGGATATATTTATGCCTAAAATGAAAACCAAAAGTGCGGCTAAAAAACGTTTTAGAGTAACCGCAACCGGCAAGATTAAAAGGGCTTGCTCGGGCAAAAACCACATTCTTACCAAGAAAGACAGAAAGAGAAAGAACAATTTGTGTGACGGCGCTTACGTCGATGCTACTCAGCAAAAGACTATTCAAACGCTCATCTACAATAAGTAATGAAAGGAGATTAAGTTATGCGTATTAAAAGAGGAGTTAACGCTGTTAAAAAGCGTAGAAAAATATTAAAACTTGCCAAAGGTTATTTCGGTGGCAGGAGCAAAAGATATAGAGTAGCACGCGAAGCCGTTATGAAGGCTCAAAAGTATGCTTATATCGGCAGAAAGGCTAAAAAGAGAGATTTCCGCTCGTTGTGGATTGCAAGAATTAACGCTGCTGCAAGACTTAACGGTCTTTCGTACAGCAAGTTCATGTTCGGCTTGAAAAAGGCTGGCATTGAACTCAACAGAAAAGTTCTTGCTGAAATCGCTGTTTCAGACGCTGCGGCTTTCACCGCTCTTTGCGAAAAAGTTAAAAACGTTTAATAATTACACTCATAAAGCCTACCTTAATTAAGATAGGCTTTATTCAAATGAAATGATTACGTCTAAACAAAATCCGTTCTTAAAAGAAATACGTTCCCTTTCCGATAAAAAGTATCGCGATAAACTTGGTCTTTACCTTGTCGAAGGAACTAAAATCGTAAACGAAGCAATAGAGTTAAAACTCCCCGTACGCGCCGTAATCGGCACGGAAAGGGGTCTAGCACTCGTAAAAGATACCGATTGTCGGCGTGAGTGCGTTTCGGAAGAAGTGTTTAATTCTATTAGTAGCGAAATCAGTCCGCAAGGAGTGATCGCCGTCGTTGAAAAACCGACTAACGCAATAATTTCACCAAAAGGCTGTTGTTTGTTGCTTGACGGCGTGGCAGACCCTGCAAACGTAGGCGCTATTATAAGAACTGCCGCCGCAAGTGGATATAATTACGTTTACACCACCGAAGAGTGTGCTGACCCGTATTCGCCAAAAGCAGTACGCAGTAGCATGAGCGGGGTGTTCCGCGTAAACGTTATACGCGGTAAACTTTGCGACTTGCTTTCGGTTATTGATAAACCGCTCTACGTCGCGGATATGTGCGGTGAAAACGCTTTTAAGCATATTCCGAAAAGTGAATTTTGCCTATGTATCGGCAACGAAGGGCACGGCGTTTCAAGCGAACTAAAAGCGCGCGCGAGCGTTACCGTAAGTATTCCTATGCAAAACGGTGTGGAAAGTCTTAACGCCGCAGTTTCGGCAGCGCTACTTATGTACGGATTGAAAGGTTCTATCACAAACTTTAACTGATTTTTGACAAAAAAATTACTAATCAGCCGTTTTTTGAGATATAGCCATTAAAAAAATAGTAAAAAAATTTCTAAAAACACAGTTACTTATAAGGAGAATAAATATGTCAGGACACTCACATGCTGCTAATATCGCGGCTAAAAAGGCAAAAACCGACGCTGCAAAAGGTAAAATTTTTACTAAGGTAGGTAGAGAAATTGCAGTTGCGGCTAAAAGTAATCCCGACCCCGACACTAACAGCAAACTTGCTGACGCTATCGCAAAGGCAAAAGCCGTTAATATGCCTAACGAAAATATTAAAAGATGTATCGCAAAGGCTTCGGGTGAATTATCAAGTGATAACTATGAAGAACTTACTTACGAAGGTTACGGCCCTGCGGGTAGCGCAGTAATTATCAACGCGCTCACCGATAATAAAAACCGTACCGTAGATTACGTTCGTACGGCAATGCGTAAACACGGCGGCTCGCTAGGCAACGCTGGTTGCGTTTCTTTTACGTTCACCAACTTGGGTGTTATCGTTATTGAAAGAACGCCTGACCTTGACGAAGATACCGTTATGGAATACGCTTTGGATGCCGGTGCTGACGATTTTATTGCCGAAGACGACGCTTTCGTAGTGCATACCGCACCTGCAAACTTTTCTGCGGTAAGAAAATATCTTGAAGATAAAGGACTTAACTTCTTTGAAGCACAAGTTGAAATGGTACCGCAAAACAAAATTACTCTTTCAGGCGACGACCTTGCTAAATTCCAACGTTTAGTTGACGCTTTGGAAGACCTTGACGACGTACAAACGGTATATCACAACGTAGATTTACCCGACGAAACCGAAGAATAATAATTTTACTTGTTAAAATATTTAATAAAATTCGTATAAAATCATCTTAAATGCCGATACTCTTGTTTGTCGGCGGTAAGGTGATTTTTTATGTTTAATTATCCGCAAAATTACCGTTAATTGCTGCCGTTAAAATATTTTTCGCCATGTGATTTTAGCGGCAGTAAACTTTTTATTCCGCCAAAATTAGAGGCGGAGTAAAAGGACGTTATTTTTAGCGTCCTTTTTTATAATGTCTAGTATTTTTTAAGAGATTTGCAATATTTTTAAGTTAAAATGCGTTTAATAAACGTAAGAGTATACTATATTTATTATAGAAGTTTAAAATTATTTTAATTTTTTTTGCAATTTAAGTAAAATTTAAGAAAAATATGGTAGAATAGTATTACGAGAATAGGAGAGCCTATATGAAAAAGTTTTTTTCTAGAATAGTTGCAATAATATCGGTTATGGTCTTATGCTTGTCTTTGGGCGGTTGTTGGCTGTTTGCGGAACAAGGTACTGCGCCAGATTATCCCGATTCTATGACAAGCGTGGATACTATCGTTTTTGATACGATTGAAACGGGTAACCGTGAAAAATTAGACAGGATTGACGCGGTTGCGCAAGTAGAGCGTTCGGTAGTTGCTATAAAAATGGAATACACGGTTAGCGGTAAAAACGCATCTTCTTCTGGTTCGGGCGTTATCGTTAATATTGAAAACGCACCTCAAAATTGTTTTTATATTATAACTTGTCATCACGTTATTGATTCAATGGGGTTAATTACCGTATACGTTCCCGATATGAATTGTCGTAACTTTAACGACGCTGATTACGACGAAAGATTTGCTTTTACCGGCGTAATATCAAATCAAAAGAATAATAACGACGAAATTATTTTGGTCGGTGGCGATAAGGATTACGATATAGCGGTGCTTATGCTCAATTTAGATAACGTAAGCGACGTTTCTGCTAGCGAAATACAAGCAGCCAAAGTCGCGCCACAAGATAAAAACGTTTATAAAGTTAGGCGTGGCGAAGACGTGTTTTCAGTCGGTAACCCCGGTGGCGATTTACCTATGACCGTTTCAAGCGGTATTGTTAGTTATCTCGATAGAGAAGTTGCTATCGGTGGCGTGGGTTATATGACGCTTATGCAAATAGACGTTCAAATTAACCCTGGTAATTCTGGTGGTGGATTGTTTAATCTTTACGGCGAACTTATTGGAATAACTAGTGCGGGCAATACGGAAATGGACGGCTTAAACTATGCAATACCGTACGTTATGAGTTACGACACTAGTGAAAATATGGGCTTTATCAATACGGCAAAACAACTTATTGCAACGTATACCGCGTTTAAGGGCGAAAACTACGGA
>JAFVTK010000076.1 GCA_017503265.1 Clostridia bacterium
AACACCCGTCCGCTTTGCTTTTGGAAAGGATGTAGCAGAACGACTTTTAAGTTCGGTCGTCATATGACGGACAATCAGCGACGGGCAAGACCATCGTAGCGCAAGCGGAGATGTTTCTCATCACTCTAATAAAATAAAGTAAAAAATAATAATATGACGGCAACACCCGTCCGCTTTGCTTTTGGAAAGGATGTAGCAGAACGACTTTTAAGTTCGGTCGTCATATGACGGATAATCAGCGACGGGCAAGACCATCGTAGCGCAAGCGGAGATGCTGCTCATCACCCTAATAAAATTATGCTGTAATAAGTTTGCAAGATTTAATTTTAGGTGATATAATTTTATTGCTATGAAATATAAACAAAATTTACATACACACTCAATTTATTGCGACGGTAAAAACGCACCAGAAGAAACGGTAAAAAGAGCGTTAGAACTTGGATTTAACAGTATAGGTTTTTCTGGACACTCGCCAACTAGTTATTCAGATGCATATCATTTTGATAAAACAGAAGAATACAAAAAGGAAATTTATCGCTTAAAAGAAAAATACCGCGGAATAATAGACGTATACTGCGGTTTAGAATTTGATATGTATTCGGGTGTGGATACGACTGGTTATGAGTACCTTATCGGCGCAATGCACTATCTTAAACTTGGTGAAGATTACGTTGGATTTGACCGTTCGGCAGAAGTGGTTAAAAAAGTAATTGACGAGCGTTTTGGTGGTGATGGATTAAAGTTCGCAAAAGAATATTACGCGCAACTATCTAACCTTTCCGAATACGGTAAGTTCGATATAGTGGGGCATTTTGACTTGATAACTAAAAATATTGAAAAGGCAAATCTATTTGACGTGAATTCCAAAGAATATAAAAAATATGCTATTGACGCATTAAACGTGCTTGCTGAAAAGTTTGACGTTTTTGAAGTAAATACGGGCGCGATAGCGCGCGGATACCGCACTACGCCTTATCCTGCACCGTTTATCTTAAAGGAAATGAAAAGTTTAGGCTCTAAATTAATAATAACGTCAGACTGCCACGATAAAAATTACCTTGATTGCCAGTTTAAAGAAACCGAGCAGTACGTCAAAAGTTACGGATTTAACGAAATTTACTATTTTGATAACGGACAATTTAAGCCGTGCAAAATTTAAGAAATTAACCCGCCAAAAAATTCGGCGGGTTAATTTTTTATATTACTTTTATGTTTTTGCAACTTATCGTAAGGTAGCACAAGTTTTCGGTGTCGTGTAAATCGCGGTTGTCTAAAAGAAGATGTAGTTCGTATAAACCGTTATCAAAATATAATTCGCAATAAACTGTTACGCAATATCCCGAGTGGGGGATATTTAAATTTACCGTATGAACGTGCTTAAAGTCTTTTTCAATTATTTCGGCAGAATATAGTTTTACTCTTTGTCCGTCAAAAGAAAGCGTGTAATCGTTTTTGCTTTTTGAAAGACTTTTTAGTAAAATTTCGTCATATTCAAAAATATCTATTTTTGGAAGATTGCGAGCGTTTATTTTGTTTGTAATTTTAACGCGTTCAATTATTTGTAAATGAGTTTTGCGTTGCGTGTCCTTATATTTTAAGAGTTCGTCTTTAACTTCTTGACTGACGTAACCCAAAGCAAAAACTCTCGGATCGGCAATTTTATTTATAATTTCTTGCGGTAAAAATTTAATTAATTCAATAACCTCGTTTAGTCTATTATCAAAAGAACTTTTTATTATAGTTTGGTTAATTAAGTCGTAATCAAAATCGCCACTTTCCCTTTTTAAGAAAGAATTGTAAGATTTATTATATAATTCATCAAAAAACTTATCGTCTTTTACTTTTGTTTCTTGTAATACCTTTACGTTGTCGCAAAGTGATAAAAGTCGCTCGTGCTTGCAAAATTCCTTGGTCAAAATCTTCATTTGTAATTTCCTATTGTATATTTTAGTATATTTAATTTTAGTTTACAAATATTATATAAGAAGAAATCTTCTCGGTCAAGCATTTTCAGAAGATAACTTCTATAATAAATATATGAGAATAGGGGATCGTATTAAAGAATTAAGGAAAGAAAAAGAGTATTCGCAAGCAGACCTTGCGAAACTAGTTGGTGTAAGTCAAAAGGCTGTCGACTACTGGGAGCGTTCGGTTAACGAGCCGAAAGCAAGTTACATTATCGCGTTAGTTAAAACTTTTGAAATTACTTACGACGAATTTTTTACGGACGTAGAATAGCGTGCATATCTATAATAGATAGTACGCTTTTATTTATTTAAATTATAACACTAAATTTAGTGTATGTCAAATAAAAAAGACGTATTTAGTATAAAATACGGATATGTCAACTTTTGGTGAAAATTTAAAGTCTATACGGGAACTCAATAAATTAAGTCAAAAAGAATTTGCTGAAAAAATGAAAACTACTCAACAAAGGGTAAGTGAGTGGGAGTGTAATAAGGTTGAACCGTCGTTATATAACCTTATTCGGATATTAAAAATTTTTTCAGTAACTTTTGAAGAGTTGACCGAAGGTATTGAAGAAAATAATTAAAGCGTGCATATCTATAATAGATTGTGCGCTTTTATTTTTTAAGTTGAAAAATATTGAAACAAAAAATATTAAAAGATTGACTTACGAGTAAAATTTAATTATAATATGTTTAAACAAATATAATTAATCAGGAGATAACTATTATGGCTAACAAAATTACTGAAAACACTACTATTTTTGAAGCAATCCAACTAAACCCAAAGGCAGGCGATATTTTGATGTCGCACGGTATGCATTGTTTGGGTTGCGCGCTTGCTCACGGTGAAACCGTTGGTGAAGCGGCTGACGTTCACGGCGCGGATCTTCAAAAAATGCTTGAAGAACTTAACGACTTTGAATAAGATTTTTATATGGCGGAAGTTTTAAGAGAGAATTTCGACGGGGTAGAGGCGCAAACTGAAACGGTTAAGTGTTCTAGTTGTGGCTCTAATATGGTTTTTAATCCCGAAACCCAAACGTTAGAGTGTCCGCATTGCGGTACTACTAAAAGTTTTGGTAACGTTGGTATGGCTGGCGAGTTGGATTTGCGCGCAGGGCTTTACGGCGGTAATAGGTGGACGGCGGAAGAAGCCGTTGTTTTCGGCTGTGATAATTGCGGTGCAAAAGTAGTCTTAAAGCAAGGTGAAACTGCTGCGTCCTGTCCCTTTTGTGGTACGGCGCACGTCCGCAAGACCGAAGAACTTGCAGGCGTTAAACCCAACGCGTTAATTCCGTTTGCCTTTGACGGTAAAAAGGCTATTGAACTTAGTAAGGCTTGGGCAAAAAAACGTTTTTTTGCACCTAGAAAGTTTAAGAAAAACGTTGACGCTGACCACGTTAAAGGCGTGTATGCGCCTTGCTTTACGTTTGACAGTAAAACTACTTCTTATTACGAAGGACGTATAGGGCAAACAAGAACGCGTACCGTCGGTTCGGGTAAAAACAGAAGAACTCAAACTTATACCGTATGGCGCAATATTTGCGGAACGTTTGATTTTAATTACGACGACTTATTGATTACGGCAGGCTCAAAATTCGGGCAAAGGGAATTAAATAAGATTTCCCCGTTTGACACGAATAACAGCCGTACTTACGAAGAAGAATATTTACTCGGTTTTATGGCGTATCATTACGACAGCGAACTGTCGGATTGTTGGTCGCGCGCTAAAAAGGATATTGACGCGGATTTGCGAAGACGCATTTTATCGCAATATGTTCACGATAAGGTTGCGTATCTCAACGTATCTACAAGCCACGCGGACGTAACTTATAAATACGTTATGTTGCCCGTCTACGTTGGCAATTACAATTTTAAGAGTAAACTTTATAACTTTTTCGTTAACGGAAGTACGGGTAAGGTTTGGGGCAAAACGCCTAAATCTCCGCTAAAAATCACTATTGCTGCTATTTTGGGCGTAGCGGTCGTTACTCTGTTAATTTTGCTGTTAGGTGGTAATATTTAAATGTGGAAATTATCAAGGAACGGAAAATCCGCTCCTTGATTTTGATTTTAATTACAAGTTAAAAGGCGATAAAAAAC
>JAFVTK010000077.1 GCA_017503265.1 Clostridia bacterium
GAACTTCTTGGAACGTCAACTTGTAAAAATGGCGAAGTATCGCCCGTATGCCCCGTGTATTCAAGCCCGTTGGCTTTAAGCCATTCATAATTATTCTTAAACCATCTTTGATATAATCTCCCTGCAAACTCCCAGTAATCAACCGCTACTGAACTATTTTTTCTTTCAAAAACGTCGTCTATAACGGACATTATATCGTAGCCGTATTCTTTTTTGAAATCTTCTTCAAAATCTATCGACCACGGAAAATAATTACGCATAGGACTATTTTCATCTCGCATAACGGTATATAAAACCCTTCTATTATCTGCGTCAGAGAAGAAACCTTTTATGGTGTTTCCAAAATATTCCCCCACGTGTTTCTTATATTCTTCGTGCACCAAATTAACGAATAATTCACCCGACAAAGGCTCTTCAAACGCAGGGAATCCCCACTCTGCTTGTCTAATTTTTACTTCGCCCGTTTGGTCTTTATATATACTACGTTGTTTTAAATGTGGCGCAAGTTTTTCTACCTTTCCACCAACGTTTCCCGGAGGAAAGTTAAACCCGTCGTTTATCCACATATCAAGTCCGAGTTCTTTACTTACTTTTGCGAACGTTTTGACAACGGCAAACCATTTATCCGACAAATAAGTTTGTGCAGTAAAGCCTTTTGGGGGTTTATTGAACAATATATAACCCCCAAAACCGTATGCTTTTAAATTGCTTAAACTCTTTTTGACCTTTGCGTACGTATATTCGCTCTCGTTTTCAGTAGTTAAAAAATAAAATGGTTTAGGTCTATACTTAAACATTTCTTCTTTTGACAGTTTATATTTTTTCATATATATTTATTAGGGGCGAAATTTTTCGCCCCCTTTTCTCCTTAACCTATTTTTTCAAATTCAACGTAATAACAAGTAAACAACGGCATATCTAATTTAATATTTAATTCTTTACCGTCAAGAATTTCTTCTTTTACAAGTTCGTTGTCGTGATTATTGTCAAGTAAATAATATTTTACGTTATATTTACCACCTTGGGTAAGTACGCCTAAATCTAATTGCTTTTGAGCGGTTGTGTCGTCGTTGTTAAAGTGCGTAAGCAATATTCCGCCCTTTCCATCTTTATAAGCACCGCATAGGAAAATATCTTCGTTATCCGTATCTACTTTTACGCTTTCGCCTATCTTATAAAGTTTGTTAAAATTGTAGAATGGATAATAGCCTTTTAACACTATTGAACATATATCCGTGCTGAACATTCCGTTAAACCCGCAAGGTCTTGCATCATAATACAATAAAATATCTACGGGCGCATATTGACAGCACGCCATAGACGCAAGCGAGAAAGACGCGCCTTTTATGCCCTTTATATGCAAAATAGTATCAACGAAATCTTGTCCCAACCAACCTTTTGCATAATTCCATTCACCTAGCATAGTGATAGTATTGTCATACCCGTGATTATGCAATTTTTCTCTAACTATTTTAGCGTATTTAACGTAATTTAAGGGATTATCCGTATAACTGTGATAACTAAAAAAGTCAAGAGTATCACTTTCAATGCTTTCTAAAAAGTCGTCAACCCATTTTCTCCAAGGTCCGCCAGCGGCAGGTCCACCTATCATCAAGTTGGGAAAACAACCTTTAAGGTGATTATACATTACGCTAAAAAATTCAAAAAACTGCTGTGGTGTTCCCGTCCAACTAGGGTCGTCTTCGTGCGCAAGACCGTCAACGTGAGTATCTGGTTCGTTCCAAATTTCCCAGTATTTGATATTGCAATTAAAACCGTTTGCCCAACCCTCGTTATAGTGGCGAATAATATGTTCGCAAACTATCGCGTATTTCTTATAATCTTTGGGGGGTTTACAGCCGTATTTTTTTACGCCGTGCTCTATTGAAGTTCCTAAACGGTAAATAACTTCTGCCCCTGCAGTTTGTATGGCGTGAATATAAGCGTCGGTACAATCAAAATCATAATTGTTAGGGTCGTAAGGGTCTTTATCCATATCGGTAAAAATATTTAAAACGTCAATAGTATGAGGTCCACCGTATGCATTGTTAAATGCAGAATCGTGCGTTCTTGCAAAAGGAAAACCCGCCGCCATATACTCTTTCATGTTCTGTTTGTTTTGCGTAACGGCGTTAGGCTTGTAAATAGGACCGTTATTTACGCCGTGCATAGGTTTAACTGCGCCAACACATTTTGTAAAATCTATATTTGCTTTAACCATAATTTTTCTTTTATTTCCCTAAAAACGAATTGCCTAAACCAAAAGTTACTTCTTTAACGTTTTTTACTTTTGAAGACGCTATACGTTTTTGAAGTTCCGCCCAGTATTCTTCGTCATCAAACGGAATTTGAATTGTTTTATTTTGCCAAGTAGAAAGCAAAATTGCGTCTGCAAACGTACATTGATTTAATCCTTCTTCGCCACGGATTAAAAGTTCTTCTTTACCCAAAATTGCGTTGGTTACGTTTTGGACCACCGCAGCGTGTTGTACGGAATACAATACTTTTTTATCCGAAACTATTACCTCGTATTCAGGTTCGCCAAAGCCACCCGTAAACGTCTTATTAAACTCTCTTTCGGAAATCTTATTTTTATAAAATGTATAAGACCTTCCGTCGAAAACGATTTTACCTTTATCTCCGATAATTTCAAATCTATTAGTCCCGGGCGCGTCCCCCGTAGAAGAAACTATAACGCCAGTAGCGCCATTTTCATACTCAACAAATACGGTTACGTCGTCTTCAACTTCTATATCATGCCATTTACCAAAATAACATTTAGAAGTTACCGTTTTGGGCATCATACCCGTAATCCAAATAAATAAGTCTAGATTATGAGGACATTGATTAAACAAAACGCCGCCGCCTTCACCTGCCCAAGTTGCACGCCACGAACCACTATCGTAATAACTTTGCGACCTATACCAAGCGGTCATAATCCAGTTAGTTCTTTTTATTTCGCCAAGTTCGCCGCTTTCTACGAGTTGTTTCATTTCGCGAAAGACTGGATCCGTTCTCATATTAAACATGCCACCGAACACCAAACCGCTTTTTTTAGCAGCCTCGTTCATTTCTTTAACTTGTTTCGTATAAACTCCCGTGGGCTTTTCAACAATAGCGTGAATACCGTTTTCAAACGCCTTAATAGCGAACGGTGGATGCAAATAATGCGGAACTGAAATAATAACGCAATCGATAAGTCCACTCTTATACATATCTTCCACGTTTTCAAAAACCGCAAGTCCCTTTTCTTTATAAGCGGTCAACTTTTCAGGGTTAATATCGCAAACCGCAGTTAAGACTGCATTTTCCACTTTGCCTTCGAGCAAGTTTTTGGCGTGTCCCGAACCCATATTGCCTACACCGACTATGCCGTAACGTACTTTATCCATCTTTTATCTCCTTAAATTTATAAATTTTTATTTTTTTCCGCGCTTTCGTAAATCGATAAAACCGCGTCAATAACTTTTATACCTTCGCTTGCGTCAAGCGCATATTTTTTGCTTTGTGTTATACAATCGTAAAAATCTTGCACCAAGGGGTAATGCCCTAAACCGTAGCACGGCTTAATTGCATAGCCGTCATCTTGTTCTATTAAGACCTTTTCACCGTTGACGTATACGTCGTTGCCATCCATTACAATCTTATAATCAGGTGTTCTTATTTGAATCAAAACGGGCATATCTGAAACGGACGCCGTTGTTGCCGTCATAATAAAACCACCTTTTTCAGTTTCGATTTTAAATGTTATTACGTCTTCAACGTCTATAACTCCTTGCAAATGAAAATTATCTTCTATTGCTTGCACTTTTACGGGCAAGCCGCAAAACGAAAGCATCAAATCAAGAGTGTGTATTGCTTGATTTATTAAAGCAGCACCACCTTCGGTGGCTTTTTTCCCACGCCACTCGCCACTTGCGTAATAAGATTCGCCCCTATTCCACGCAACAATAGCAACGGCACTTACTTTCGTTTGGTTTTTAATTAAATCACAAACGAATTTATTTGTATTTTTATATCTGTTTTGAAAACAAACGCCAAGTTGCGCTTTTGAGTTTTTTTCCGCCAAAAGAATTCTTTTAAAATCCAAACGGTCAATGCAAATCGGTTTTTCACACAAAACGTTTACGTTTTTCTCTAACGCATAAACGCTCATATCTGCGTGTAAATAATGCGGCGTACATACGTGAACCACGTCGAGCACTTCACTATCAATAAGAATTTTATAATCTTCGTAAATACGCGCAGAAAGGTTGTGTTTCAAAACAAACGCTTTTGCTTTATCAACGTCAATATCGCAAACTGCTACGATTTGACCACCAGCATCCTTAATTGCGTCAACGTGTAGGTTTGCTATAACGCCAAGACCAATAATAGCACTTTTCATATAACACCGTTAAATTTCAAATTTTTCAATTTCTACTTTTTGTCCTGTAGTATAAGAATCGTATATTGCGTTAAGATAAAACACCGGAGCAATGAGTTGTGCGTAAGTAAATTTCATTTTACCCGTACGCAACATTTCAACGAATTCTTCGCACTCGTGCTTATAACACATACTTTCGTCGATATTTCTTGCATATATTCTTTTGTTAGAAACCACTTGTCCGTGATATTGATAGCACCCGCTTGCAAAACAGTTGGCTACGCAAAAATTATCGTATTCAACGGTTGCTACTATACTGCCGTTTTTTTCAATAGCAGTAACGGACAACGGATCATATCCGAATACGGCAAGGGAAATTTCTGCCAAGTGAGACGAATAAAAGAAAAATCCGCTATAAGGGTTGGTCGTGTTTACCGGCGCGGTAACTGTCCCCGTTAAAATCTTGTCTTTGTTAGTTTCAAACTCATTTTTGAGCATCAAAACGTCATAACAGTTTTTAAGCGATGACCCACCGCAAACGGGAACACCCTTTTCCTTTGCAGTTTTCAAAAGGTCAACTGCCTCTTGTTTATTTACCGTAAAAGGTTTGTCAATAAATGCGGGAATACCTGCTTCAATAAACGGTTTTGCAAACTGCGCGTGATACTTGCCGTCCCTTGCGGTTATCATTACGGCGTCTACCTTGCCTAACATATCTTCGGGTTTTTCTGCAATAAATTCCAAATTATATTCTTCAAAAAGTTTTTGATTACTTTCAGAATCTATACCGCCGACTGCGACGACCTCGATATCGTCGTAAATATTTTCTTTGTTAAAAATATTCATAAAAGCACCGGCATGTGAGTTTTCGCTTCCGATAATTCCTATCCTAAATTTCTTTTTCATAACTACCTCGTATTATTAAACGTTAAAAACTTTAACCGTATTTCCCATAAATTTCAAAACCGTTTGCCCGCTTTCTTGCGTCAAAACAAACACTTTTGCAAAATCACCATTAAATATTTGTTCTTTTTCATTCAAGAATTCTTGGTCAGTTTGATAACTACCGCCAACATATCCCTCGTTGTTTTCGGCTACCTTTTTAAGGTTAACGTCTAACTTTGTATCTCCATTGTATTTTCCGTCTATACCAATTCTAGTGCCTACGTTAACTTTAGCGCCTATCGTGTAAACGGCGTCAAATACTTCAAGTTTTGGAGAGGGTACGGAAGTTCTGACAATGCCTGAAAGATGATCCATATTCGTTGCGCTAATCACGTCAACCACTACGTCTCTTATTCTTGACAAGTTCGGCTTTTGGTCTTGCAAAGAACCGACTAAAACGTTTACGAACGAACCGGATTGCACCGTAGAAGTTGCCCGAACGAATACGTTTTCTATTACGCTTGTTCCATAAAATTGATTGGTCACAACGCACGAAGATGAACTAGTTAACTTTGCGTCAATTATTGCAACGTTCTTAAATACACAATCTTTCGCCCGAACGCCAAAAAATCCGTACTTATTAAACGTGATATTTTTAATTGAATAACCTTGCCCGTCAAAAATAGCGTTTTCCCATATTCCGCCGTATCCACTAGATAGTTGAACTTCGCTAACGTACGTCTTTCCTTCGTAATCAATATCGTTTGCAAGCACGAACCAACCACTGAATGAGTTTATAGCTTGTTCATTATAGTTTTTCGGATAAGCAACATTATCCATGTCGTTAAGATCTTTTACATTATACAAAACTTTGGTTACGCATTTTACCTTAACTTTTACGCTATAAGTCTTTGCACTTATTATCCACTCGCGCTCACTCGCTACGTTTGAGAAATATTCTACTACACCGTCTTTAAATAATTCGTTGGTTGGGCTAACGGTATCAACCACGCTTAATATTTCAGTTTCTTTCCCGAAAACGTAATTGTCGTTAATACTTTGAGTTTTAACAGACATGTCGTGAATTAAACTGATTTGTTCAGTCTTATCGATTACGGGTTTTAAAACCGATACTTCTATCATATCCGAAGATACGCTTACGTTATCCTCGTTTACTTCTGCCCAAACGTACGCTATACCTGTATTTCCGTCTTTATTTACTGTAACTTTACCGTTTTCCGTTACGTTTATAAGGCTGTCGTCCGACACCTTCCACTCAACGGTTTTTTGAGTGTTTATCACGTTCTCAATATATAAATTTGCAGTTAACGTTCGTTCGGTTGAATAGTTTTCCGTTCCACTAACGCCGTTTTCCGTATAAATATCAAAGTCCGATTGCTCCACGATTAGCGTTGCATCACGCTTTACGAATAAAGGAACTTCTTTAATAAGCAAAATACTTTCCGCGCTACGCCACGAACCGCAAACACGCAAAACGGTTTCCCCGTATTCTTTTGCAAATAATACGTCGTTTTGCAATTCACAAATATTTTGGTCCTCTATTTCAAAAGAAAAAGTACCGTCACCGTAAAGTTCACCGTCAAACATTATTTGCGGCGTAATTTTAAGCGTGCCGTTCTTTATCAACGAAAATTGATCGTCTGAAAGAAAAACCGCAGGCATTTTATCATTGCTTACAACGTTTACCAAACAAGATAAACTTTGATTACCTACAACTGCTTTTATGACGCTTGACCCGACTGATTTCGCAACAACTTTACCGTTATCAACCGTCGCTACGTTTTTATTGAGACTAATCCACTCAACGTTGTCAATTTCCTTATCTGACAATACCGTTAACTGAAAATCTTCAAAACGTTTTATAGTGCATTGAGTTACGTTAAGGCTACACGTTATTTTATCCCCGTTTCCGCCACCGTTGCCGTTCGTGCAAGCAAAGGCTGTAAAACAACCACAAGCGACAAAAAGCAACGCTAAAATCATTTTTATTTTTCTTTTCATATTAATCACCTTTTAATGCCGATATTACTATAAAAAGTCTCGGAATTGACGTGTCCTAACCTAGTGCAATCTTCATAGAACTGATCTCTAAATTTAGTTAATTCTTCATCAGTAAACTTCTCGTCCCACAAAGCAAGCATCGGATATATAACGGCAAGCCTTTCCGCAGTTATATTATCGTAAAGATTATTATATAAGATTGCGTCTTCAAGTTTGATTTCTTCTATTTCATTTAAGGCTTGATCAATTAAATTATACCATTGAACTAACGTTCTGTAAGGCCAGTATTTTGGGTCGGTTGCGTTATGGAAAATAACTCTTTCACCGCCGTAACCGAGATCTTTCTGAATAACTGCTAATTGACGGTATGCGTCAAAAACCGCGCGCATTTGTTGTTCTGCATCTCTAAAATACAATTTAAAAAATCTATTTATAAGCGCGTTTACGTCTGCTGAACAATCCCAGGACAACTTTGAAAATAAGTACGTTCTTAATACGTGGAAAGCAGTCGGCAACCCCGTGTATCCGCCTTCTTCAAACAATGCTTCCGTCCCGTTTTCAATATAGAATTTATAATTTTCCGGCGACGAACTAAAATTGTCAAAAATAGTAAATTTGTGCGAGAAATTTAAAACGTGCGCCCACATTATAATTTTATCAGTCAACGCATGCCAACCCTTATAATTTTCCGCATAAACTTTAGTTTCGCTTTCGTAATAACTGTGAGTATAATCGTTATTACTTTCTGCAAATAAGGGAACTACGCCGTCTTTTAATTCTACGGTTTCGTCAATCGGTTCGTATGAATTAATCGTTTCGTTAAATTTTACTGGCGGCTTGTTGGTAGCGTGGTATGCAAAAAACACCAAATCGACATCTCTTTTATACTCTGCACCATCACCTTCAAACCACTCGTCAAGACGAGTACGTAAATCGTTCATAAAATGAATTATCGTTACGCTGTTTGCATTGCCGTAATCTTCAATAATGGCTTTACAATTTGGACAAGTACACCACGTTTGAACGTCCGTATGTGTAAAATTTATCCTATCATAATCTGGATTTTTAATTATGGTATCTTTTAACTTTTTTAAAACTTCTTCTTGCATTGCTTCATACTCTACGGCGTTTCCGCGCGCAGTATAACACAATGTCAAACCGTTATCAGCGTACCAGTCATTATGATCTTTTTGATACGTTGCTTTTGGTAAAACGCCTAAATTTTCTTCACCTTTTGCGCTACTAAACGTATTATGGAATAATTTACCTCCAAACGCACCAAAGTAGTCGTGTGTCGTAACTATTCTCATACGTGACGCAAGCGTTTTATCGTTGACTAAATATTGATTTTGCGTCAAACGAACTTGAATATCGGGTATATCAACTACGTCGTAGTTTTTAAGTTTTATTTCTTTTACGTTTTCATCAACGTAATAATAAGTTTGCGTAAACGCTTCAAAATTGATGATGTCCGTTAAAAACGCATAAGTACCGTATAGCGTACCAGTGTCGGTCAAACCGTAGATTATAATATTTTTATCCTTGCGTAAAATACGGAAACCACTTTCCCCAAGTTGCTCGTCGTTAAACGTTACGTCCACTTGATTTTTATATTCCGTATTACCCAAATATATAGCGGAGTTACCCTTATAATTCTTTTCGTTTACTACGGTCAATTTTACGCCAGTCGATTCGTAAAACATTAAAAGCAATTCTTGCGACGCGGTATTTTCAACGCCGGTATAATTATTAGGCAATACGATAAAGTATCCTGAAATACCGTTTTGAAGCAAATACTCGCCCGTTTCCTCTCCGTCATACTTGCCTATTTCATTAGAATAAGTTTGAACGGCGTTACCGCCAAGCAAGTTATTAGACGCTGCGTTATCCACGGTTGAAAAACCGCTTGCAATTATCGTTAAAATCAATGAAAGCAAAATTGCTGAAATTTTTTTCATAATATACCTCCCTTATTTATCTTCGACGACGATATCGTACGACAACATCGTGTAGTTGTTCTCTTTATCGTAAGCATAATAAGTTACCGTATACGTTCCTGCTTTATCAAGCGTAATTTTACTACCTGACGAAATTTCTTTTACCGCCGCAAAAGTATCGGTAAGCGTTATTAAAACGGTTGCGCTACTAGTTTCGTCAGATGCTGAATAGCCTTTTATACTTATGCTATCCCCAACTTTTGCATAAACGGTATCAGTATTAACTGAAAGGTTTGGCGGCGTCATATCTATTACGTTAATAGCGTAAGAGAATTCAGCCTCTACCCCAGAACCGTCCACGGCAACGTAATAAACCATATAGGAACCGTCTAACGTTAATTTTATATCGTAAGAGCGGTCGGCGCTCGCGCCGGGTTTTAACGTCACGTTATCCGTTGATACAGCGTATTTATCATTAGGCGTTTTTACGTACATACTGTAAGTTACGTAAGGATCGAGAACGTCGGAAACGGTTGCGGGTGTCAAAGTAATTATAGAACCTTTTTTAAAACTGCCCTTCTTCGTTTCAGTAATAATGATAGGCGCAATTACGTCTTTAAAGCCTTGATTTTGGAAAGTTTGCGTGCCTATACTGTTAATTTCAAAACCACACTCACCCGAAACGTCGCACATAACCATATCAATATCAACACCGTACTTTTCGTTTGACGAATACTTATTCCCGTAACAATCAGTTTCAAACGTAACGGTTCTCGTTCCAAATGAAGCCGTTGCTTTTTTAAAGTCTACCGTTACGGACGCACTTGAATTATTTGCATCTCCCCAAGAATAATCAACGGCGTACGATCTTCCGTCGTTAACGGAAAATTCAGTTTTACCGTTAACGTTTTTAAGAGTTACTTTAATCGTGCTGTCGTTATTTTTTACGTTTGTAAAGAATAAATCAAGTTTACCAAAACCTACGGCGTTTTCATTAAGAGTAACAGCCAAAGAAATTTCGCTAATTTCAAGGCGGTTTATAAATTCAATCTTATTATCGTTTGAATTAGTGGTAAACCCAACGCCTAAATCTTCTAAACTAGCCGTAGCATTAGAGGTTGCAAAATACGTATCGAAAAGTCGATAACCTTCAACGTAACCCGTTTGTACAACGGGAACTTGATAAACGTTTTCTTGCGTTTTGCCTTTATTTTCCACTTTATAAATAAGCGTAACTTTTTCCGTTGCGCCTATATTAAACATCTTGGTATCAACGGTTTTTTCTACGTTTTCATTATCGTTTTTATAATAAACTTTAACGTCTGCGTCAGTGGCGTTACCATTGCTAAAATGAACGGCTTCCGGAACGTCGATTTTGTAATTTGCACCTTTTATAAAATACCTAGGAAGTATCGGTTCTCTTAAAAATATAGGTTGGTCGTTAGCGCTGACCGTTACCGAATACGATTTTTGTGCGCTTTCAACGTAACTTTGAATTTTATAAGAAACGTTATAAGTACCCGCAGTCATAGGAACAAAATATCCGTCGACCACTTCGCATTTAGAACCGTTAAACGATACGGTTACTTCGGTTTTATACTGCGAAAGTAAAGAATTTACAATCGGAGTTGCCGTCTTTATTTTTTGACCCGCAAGTCCCGTATCGGCATAATCTTGCTCAAAATCAAAACTTAAAGGATAAGATGCGTCTAAAACGTCTACGTTCAAAATTTCTTTTGCGACATTTCCTAAATTATCGGTTGCAGTATAGACTATCGTATACTTTCTATTCTTTTCAGGTATAAATTTGCCGTCGCTTATCCCAACGTTAATCCTACCCGTGCTACCGTAATTATAATAAACGTTGGTTTTAACGGGTACTTCCCCGTCTCTTGCGTCAATTGCAGTTGCTGGGAAAATATTATACGGTTTACCCAAAATGGCATTTGGTAAATTTTCTTTTTCGTATTCACCAAAATCCACATTTATTACCGGCTTATCGCCGTCAACGTAAACGTTATCATCAACGCATTCGTCATAAAACTCGGTTATCACGAAATTAAATTTAGACGAAGTGTAATTACTTGCGTGAACGGTCATAATTACTTCACCCGTAGTGAAACCGCTCCATAAATCCTCAAATAGTTCGGGCGCGTCAAGATCGGCAATTATTTTATGCCCGACGTTCGTCGTATCGCAACCGTAAACTATTTTATTTCCATAATCCCAACTGACGGAAAACTCGTCAACACCATACGGCGAATAAGGTTCACCTTTTAACGACATCTTAAACGGTGTACCGTATTTTGAGTTGGATTCAGACGTGTTAACTTGATAATATCTTCCGTCGTAATAAGTGCCTGACGTTGCTCTTTTAATTCCAACCGGCATTTGGGTCTTTGCGCCCGCCACCACGTAAATTTGAGTTTCTTCATTTACGGATTGCGAATTCGACTCGTATCGTTTTGCCGTTACCGTAACGTAATTATTAGGGTCGTATACATCGGTAAAAGTTACGTGCACTTTTGCTACGTCAAGATTGTCCCTTTCTTCTGGAACGACGAAAAACGATAAAAGTTTATTAAATTTGTCTACCTTATTTAAATTAATAGTTTTATTAAAAACTAACTTATCGCCCGACGCCAAAGAAACTACTATTCCGTTTTTGTTCGGCGCGAGTTCCGATACACCGTATTGAGCCGAAGAACGGAAACCGCTTACCGAATAAAGAGTTTCATATACGTTAAAACTCGTATTGCAGACCAACAACTTGTCCCCAACCAAAGTTCTATATTCAAGCGTATAACTACCTGCTTCGTTTAGAACTGTTTTACCGATAACGACTTTTCCAGACGGGAAAGTAAGAATACCCGTAGCGTCATAATAATTGATGCCTTCTTTAATCATTGCTTGCGGAATTTCAAACTCGTCGTTTACCATATAAGAATCTCTTACGTAAACGTCGTCGTAATATATACTAACGTCTGCTTTTGCTTGATTTAGCGTAACTAGTCCAAAACAAGCAAACAGCAAACAAACCGTAGATAATAATATCAAAACGATTTTTTTATTGAAAACTTTTAATTTCATAAAACCTCCGTTAAATAATGCGATATCTTACTCTTTAACGCCACCCATTGAAATATTGCCCATAATCATTTTTCTAAATGAAATAAACAACACGAGTACGGGAATCATCATTATCATACATATAGCCATTTGCGCAGGTTCGCCAGCCAGTGTCGCCGAAGTATTCGTTCTTAAATCATACGCCCCGAGCGATAAAGTAGGATGGGTTGGCAAATACAATAACGGCGTTTGATAATCGTTCCAAAACAAAATAAATTTAAGCAAAAATATCGTGAAGAACATATTTCTTACCAAAGGTAAAATTATTCTGAAAAATATAACGTAATCGTTTGCGCCGTCAATTTTTGCTGCTTCAAAATACTCTTTTCCGACGTTCTTAAACGCCGCGTGAAAAACGAGAAAATACATGCCGAGAAAACTTAATTTGAAGATTAAACTTGCGTATAAATTATCGTACATGCCTATTCCTCTAACAAGTTGCATTTCAGAAGCGTACCCGCTGACAATAGGCAACATCATAGTAGTTAAAACGACCCAGTAAATTAACGAACTGAACTTGCATTTATAAATTGCTGAACAATAAGCCATTATACAAGGCGAAAGCGTTGCCAAAAGCGCGCCCCCAACAACGGTAACCAACGTGTTGTATAATTGAGTACCGAAATCAACCGTAATCTCCTTTCCATATTTTTGTATAGTGTATGGTAAATTCGTTATAACGTTAGCGTAGTTTTCAAACGTAAATTCCGTTGGAAACCCAACGCCATCAAGGTCGAAATTGTTTATAGACTTAAACGACGTCATTGCGCCCCACGCTAACATAAACAAAATAGAAAGAGCGTAAGTTATCAAAAAAATCATAAGTATTAACGTAAAAACGTCCATCTTGCTTTTTTTCTTTGCTTTCATAATCTTCTCCTCCTAATTTTCCATAGGATTTACTTTGCTAGTAAACCATCTCATTAACAAAACTACGGGCATCGCAATTACGGTCAAGCACAAACCCATTGCAGAGAGTATGGGAAATCTAGAAGTAGGATTACCCTGAACCATCTGTCGATATAAGAAATAGCCTACGGTAGAAAATTCGGCTTCAGTATCCGTTCTGTTAAAAGTAAATAAGTTCATTTGGTCGGTAAACATGTCTGCGCAACCAACCACGAGGAAGGTTGCAATCGTGGGCCAAATCATAGGCAAAACTATCTTCAAAAATTCTTGAATAGGAGTTACTCCGTCAACTTGCCCAGCCTCGATAATAGAATCGGATATACTGCTCATCGTACCCGAATAAATCAAAACCGAACCGCCGAAACTTGCCCAAATATAATAGAATAAATACGTACCGAATTCTTTTTCATAAGAAAAAAAAGAAGTAACGTCCGTACCAAACAATTCAGAAAGCATATTCGGCACGACTAGGTCCATAACGGGTACAAACATAGTAACCATAGTAACGCTTGAAATTATTTGGGGCAAATATAAAATAACCCTAAACGCGTTAGCCCCAAATTTTTGTTTATAAACGTACCAAGAAAAAGCCCACGCAAGAGGAGACCTTATCACCCAACCTAAAACTTGAATGAGAACTGAGTTTCTAAAAGAATTACCCATCGCAACGGAAAAATCCGTAGGCGCGTAACTTGGATCGGAAAACATTTTAATAACCGTTTTAAAGTTATCAAACATTTCACCGCCTTTATTCCAAACGAAATCACTTATAGACGCGTCGTACGTTTTAAAAGCGAGTAATATTGAGTTTAAATTGACGTAAACGTAGAACAAGATAAAATGCAACAAGGGAATTGCAACCATACTCACGTAAAAAACCCATTGCATCTTATTTTTTATCCCTTTTTTCATAAAAGTAAAATCTCCTATAACAAGTTAACCATTTTATTTTTACTTTCCGACTATTAAGTCATTCCATTTTTGAGAATCGTATTTAAGTCCAAGGAAAAAATCCTTTGCGGAAACGTCTTTATCTCTAAACTGCGTAATCATTAAGTAAGAGTTATGCGTTTGTGATTTCCAGAAGTTAGTGTCAACGCCGAATCCCAAAGCGGACTGGTGATCCATATAGAAAGCGCAATCCTTGGTGGGATAAGCCATTTGCGCTTCACGCGCAGCAACCATAATACTCTTTCCGAAAGCGTCCATATTAGTCATATCGCTATCTTCCATAGTATAATCTACAGCCATTCTAATATTTGCAGTTTGGGTAAAGGTTTTCAAACCCCACTCCGTATAAACGAATTGAACAAATTCTTTTGCAAGACGTGTAAGTAACTCGTTATCCTTAATATTATTATTGATAAACGCATAGTTACCGGGCGCATTATTAAGCGTAAGCGGTTTACCCTCACCTTCTTCAACTCTACCCGTTTCTTTCCAAGGTAAGGGCATAAACGCGAAGTTTCTATTTTCTGCTTTTTCTTTATAAGTTTCAACCGTGCGTTTGAAAACGCCGTAGCCTTTCGCTTCGCCGTACCAGTAAGTACCTTCAATCATCATAGCAATAGGAGCAGTAGAACCACCTTTTAAAGCGCTGTAAACGAACTCGCTTTGAGTTTTAAGGTGATCTAACCTGTTTGCGCAATGTTTAGAAAGATAATTACCGTTACCGCCCGTAGCGAGCCCTTCTGAAAACTTAACCGCAAGATATTTTGCGTAAGACTGCGTAAGATCGTACTGATTAGTAGAATTTATCGTTTTAGCCTGTACGTTAGGTTCATTTCCGTTAAAGCCGGTAACTATATCAACGGTAGTCGCACCACTATCGTAAGTATAATACGCGTTAAGTTGGTCTGCCGTTAAACTGTTAGTAAACGCGCCCAAAGCAGCGTAATTATAGTAAAATTTATACTCGTTGGTAAAAATCAAAGGCTCACAACCGTTCGTATAAATATAATTACAAAGTTTATAAAACTCTTCGTGCGACGAAGGCAATCCGTCGTCGTAAGTTCCACGCACGCCGTCAGGTCCAACTGAAAATAACGCAGGGTCATTAGTAAATTCGTGAGTAATCGTCATAGGACGACCTGCAACTACTACTTCTTCAACGAGGGGTTCTTCTCTAAAAAAGAAACCTTTTTCTAAAAACAATCCTCTGTCGTAGGTAATACCGCCGTCGCTAGAATAGAAAGGAATAGCGTAATACTTTCCACCGTAATTAACGAAAGAATTACTTTTGCCGTAAAGTTTATTTTCGATAGTGCCCGTTTCCGCACCTAAACTTACGGCAGACAAGTCCCCCGTAACCACGTCGGTAATATCCATTAAAAGTCCTTTATTTATAAACGATTTGTAATCAACGCCACCACAGAAAAAGACGTTTCTTTCTTCGTTTTCAAGGATTTGGTCTATACCGGTAGTGTAACTTTTGGATTTGTTAACTACGATTTTTAATCCTTCGTTTTCACTATCTTCACCTTCGAGTTTAACGCCTTCGTAACGTTTTTCAAATTCCGCGGCAATTTTTTCAACCCACTCTACGCCGATACCGCCGTCGTAAACGCCAACCTGTAAAAAAGTTTTGTTACCGTACAATTCTTTAAGCGATTTTTCTTTTGAACAACCGCCCAAAGCGCCCAACGAAGTAAAAGTTATTAAGCCGGCAAGTACGATAGTAAAAAGTTTTTTGAGTTTCATTTTTATCCTCCTAAATGTTTTATTTGCGGTAAGCGGATTAACACTTACCGCAATGATTTTTAATTATTTTCAAACGTTTTTACCGTTTTATCAAAGAATTTAAGCACCGTATTTCCGTTTTCGGTTTCAATCGTAAATACGACGGTAAAGTTGCTGGTAAATATGGTGTCTTTCGCTGCAAGGAACGCTTGATCGTCGATATAACCTGCAAGCGCGTTTTCCATGTTTACGGTTGCCGTTTTATCACTGTTATTGTAACAAACGGTTTTTTCTGCACCGATTACGTAAGCGTTTGTAATAGTTGCAACGCGATCCGTAGCCGTTTGACCTACTACCGTTATTGCAGATAGTTTATCAGAATTTTCTACGGATACGACGTCAACTACAACGTTATTTATTCTACAAGTAGCGTCAGCAAGATTATAGAAAGTAAATGCGTGGTTGTTTTCCGAATTTGAAGAACCTTGAACGAATACGTTTTCAAGTACGCTATTAGTTTTAATAATTCTGCCGAATACGCCCGTATATGCGCCACTACCGATTTCTACACCTGTAACCGCTACGTTCTTTATCGTAGAACTTTGAACTTCATATCCAAACAATCCAAATGAATTGAATTTATTTTCTGCCAAAGCGTTATCAAATTTAATATTTTTTATCGAATTGCCTTGACCGTCAAAAACAAGCCCTTTCCATCTTGCGCCTGCACCACTTACATATCCTTGCATACCGTAATGAACTTCGGTAGTATAAAGTTTTCCGCCGTAATCGATATCCGCCCCAAGCCTAAATATACCCGAGTAATTATACATAACTCCCGACGTGCCAAGTTTGTCAGCATCAAAGTTGGCGGGTCTCCCCCAAACGTCCATATTGTCAAGGTCTTCTGCCGTCATAAGAACTGCAGTTATAACTTCAACGTTCTTAAAGTAATCGTTCGTTGCCGTGCTAATTTTAAGTTTAGCAGTACCTGTACTGTTAAAGCCCGCTTTATCTATAACGTAATTAGAATCAACTTTTTTAAACGTTAAATCTGCCCAGTTCAAAATTTCGATTTTAGTAACTTCGCCGTCAAAATCACTTGCGGGAATTATCAAATCTTGATTTTTATACCCGAAAGAATAATGCAACGCGTCATCTGCGTTAGTCAAGAAAGTTTTAACTATTCTACCCATAAATTTAAGAACTTGCACGCCGTTTACGCTTTCAATAGCAAATGAATTTGCAAAACTTCCCGTAAAGACGCCGTCTTTTGCCGATAAGAATTCAGCGTCTGTTTCATAAGCGCCACCTACGTAACCAGTATTATTATCCGCAACTTTTATAAGGTTAGTTCCGTCTTTTGCACCTACGTTAACGGTAGCGCCCAAAGTATAAACCGCGCTAAACATATTAAGTCTAGGTGAAGCCACGCTAGTTCTTACGATACCTGCAAAATGGTCAGCGTTAACAGCGTCAAAAACGTCAATCACAACGTTTTTGATATTTGCAGACGGCGTAGCCTCAACACTTCCAACAAGTCCGTTAGCAAAAGTACCATTAGCAACGGTAGATTTAATTCTAACGAAAACGTTTTCAATAGACGTGCTACCTTGAAGTTGATTTGTTATGACAGAACCATCTGAAAGGGTTACGTTAAGAATTGCAAGATTTTTAATTACGCTTTCTCCGGCAACTCTGTAACCGAACAAGCAATTATTAGCGTTAACTATGGAAATATTGCTTATAGCGTATCCTTGACCGTCAAAGATAAGATTTTTATAAACACCACCGTGCCCAGACGTATATGGTGCAGAACCAAAATAAACTTCCGTTTCAAAAGCCTTTCCGCCGTAATCAATGTCCGCGCCAAGCAAAATAGTTCCGCCGTAACCGTATAGTCTTGTCGTTTTCATCAACTCGTAATCCCAGTCGCTAGGTCTGCAATATTCATCCATTTTGTCAAGGTCTTCAGCCGTCATCAAAATTGCCGTAACCAAGTCAAAAGTCGCGGTAGTTTGAACCTTGTCAGTCAAAACGTCAACCGTAACTTCCCCAACTTGCGAGAAGTTAGAGCCTAAAACGGTAACCGCACCCGTAGCGCTATCCTTTTCAATTACGAGTTCAGCACCTTCAAACGATACGCCTTGAACGGCGCCGATATAATCGTCAGCAGATAAAATAGCATTTTGGTTTTTATAACCAAATTTATAAGTTTTAGTACCAGGCACGGTTGCCCTTTCAACGTTTATTTCAACCGTGTCGGTATAAGTTTCGTTGTCATAAGTATATTTTGCGGTAATAGTTGCCGTACCGAAAGTTACACCCGTAACTAAACCATTTTGGTCAACCGTTGCAACGTCTTGGTTTGAACTTTCCCAAACGAGTTGCGGATTACTTATATCCTGACGGTTAACTTCTAACGACGCTTCGAGTTGTAAAGTAGTATTTTCACCGTAAGCGTAAATTTCTTCACTCGGCTCGTCAACCACTAAAAAAACTTTATTTTCAACCGTTACGGAAAGCGTTTGCGTGTAATCCGTACCGTTATAGTTCCAAACGATAGTTATCGTGGCATTGCCGTTCGATTTTAAGGAAATAGTACCGCCTACTATTTCAGCAACGTCAGGATTAGACGAAGTCGCAGAAAGCGTACCCTGCGTAGAGTCAATGCCGTTAACTTTTCTAACAACGTTTGAAGCAATAACTATATTATCGCCTTGCGCCATATTAATTTGAGTTTTTTTCAAAGAGAATTGCACGTCGTCCAAAACGGTAACCACACAACTCCCTACTGCGCCGTTTGCGCTTGCCGTAATCGTTGCTTGCCCCGCTTTAAGCGCGTTTATAACACCGCTTCCCGAAACGTAAACTACTGCTTCGTTATTTGACGACCATTGCGCGTCAACGTTTTCGTTTACTTCTAAAAGATATTCGTCGCCGACGTAAAGCGTAAGTTGACTATTATTGAGCGTAAGGGTTTTTGGACCGTCGTTACCGCTACAACCAACGACGAAAGCCAACGTGAACGCCATTAACGCAACCAAACATAAAGTTAGAATTTTTCTCATATTTTTCTCCTAAATATTTTCAAGATTAGAAGCAATAATTATCTCGCTTCATTTTCCGTTGTTAAAAATTTTACTTTTTATAAATATCCCAAAAAATTTAATTTAAAAGTTTTTAAGTTTTTTATACGGATTGCCCCGCCCTTGGGGCAATCCGTATAAACCTTTAATATTATTATTGTTCAAATTCTTTAACGACTCTATCAAAGAATTTAAGTACCGTTACACCGCCTACTTCTTCAAGTTTAAATGCGTCGGTAAACGTGCCTGCAAATACTGCGTTATCAGTATTCGCGTTTGCTTCAACGTCCGCAAGGAAGTCCGCGCCGGTTGCGTAACCGCCACCGATATAACCCGTGTTGTTTGCAGAAGTTTGAGAAGGTTTCGTAGAATTTTTAGTACCACCACCCTTGCCTACGTTAAGTAAACTGCCTATCGTATACGTTCTTTCAAAAACGTAAAGCTTAGGATACGAAGCACTTGTAACTGCCGTAACGGCATATTCTGCACCGTTAGTTGCGCTCAACAAATCAACTACTACGTTTCTAACTCTTGCAGTCGTTTCTTTAGTACTTGATTTATTCATAATCTTGCCGCTGCCGTCCACCGCAGTGTAAAGCGCTAACGAGCGATATTGAGGACCGGAAGTTTTATACGAAACGAATATGTTTTCCAAAATACTGCCGTACCACATTTGCCAAACAAAAATCGCCACGTCACCGTTAGTAACCGTTGCATTAATTACGGATAAATTTTTAACCGTTGAAAACGCCATCCTGCCTCCGAAAAGACAATCATTTGTGTTACTACCCAAATAAATATTCTTTATCGCATAACCTTGGCCGTCAAAATCTAATCCTACCCAACATTTACCAGTAGTCGAAATTTTACTACCGCTAACGAAAGCAGTCGTATTATTTTCACCAAAATCAATATCTTGACCAAGTACGAAAGTACCTTTATATCCCGGACAACCATCTAATTTTAGATTACCGTTATCTGACGTCAAAGCATTAGAAACATTGTAAGCGCTATATTCACTATATTGAGTTCTATCCGCCCAAGTAAACATATTACCAAGGTCGGCAGGCGTCATAATAACTGCATTTACAACCCTAACGCTTGTATTTACGACTGCGTCAGCAGTTTCAACGTTTAAGGTTATATTTTCAACTGCTTGGGGTAAATTTTCTGCAAGAATTTCAACGTCAGCGGTGTTTTCAGCGTTATCAAAAATAACGGCGTCGTCGTAAGTTACTTTAACGATTGCGCTATCAAAATCTTCTGCCTTTACGGTCAATTTTTCTTGGTTTTTATAACCGTAAACATAAGTTTTCGTACCGTCAATAACGGGTTTAGCAACAGTTAATTCTACGCTTTTTTCAAAGGGAACTCCGTTTTCACCACTAATAGTTGCGGTTATAGTTGCCGTACCGCCTTTTACGGGTACGATTTTGCCGTTTTCAACTTTAATTACATCGGTTGCGTTGCTTGCGTAGGTTACTTCAACCTTATCCGAAGTATCGGCAAGCATACCGCCTACGGTAAAGGTTGCGTCGTATTCTTCACCTATAACTAACGCTTCGCCACCATTAACGGTCAAACTGCTATCAGCAATCGCTACGATTTCTTCAATCGCAGGCGCTACGTCTTCGTTTACGTAATTACAAACCGCAACGTAAGCCATACTGCGCGTAACGATATTCGTATAAACGGGGTCTTCACCGTCAACGATATAATACCCTACTGCAACGATAGGCATATTTTTAACGGCGTTACTAAAAGATTGATATTCGCCGTCTTCACCTTTTGCAGCAACGATAACGCTGTTATAACTATTATCGTTCCACGCGCTAGTTACTACGTTTATAATCTGCTCGTGTCCAAGAACGAACTCGTCACCGTTCTTTTCAACGGTAAGATTATTGTCGTAATACTTTTCAGGTATAAACAACGTGCCGAACGTTGCGCCTTCTAAATCCGCTTTATTGTCAACGGTTACCATAACGCGCAATCCGTCGGGAGCAGTTGCCCTTATCGAAAAGCCTTGTTCAATTCTAAACGGCGCTACTTCTCCGTCAGCCTTAACGCTGGCAACGCTTCCGAAGTTGAAAAGCCCTGAAATTGCCGCTATAAAGCAAAATACTGCGCTAAACGCTAAAACTATAATCTTACTTTTGGTCTTACGCATAATCAACCTCCCCACCCGCCGGGTGCGTGTTCGATATTATCATTACCAAACTCACCATCACTAAACACAGATGCCAAAACAACGTCAGCCACGTCAAATGTTAAGAGATTGCAAGCAGGCTCTTGATAAACCAATTTTTTGTTCATTGCATCCTCCTTCTATTATCGGTTGAATATAGTTTCCGATAATACTAAATAAAATTTATTAAATAAACACTTGTGCGAAGCAGTATCTAAATCCACCAAACACATCCGTTAGGTTTTCTTCAAAAACCTAACGAGAAGCCTAGGCTTCTCTAAATTTCCACAGCGCGTTCGTGAATATTCCTATACGATTTTTTTCGCGCTTAAAGCGTCGCAATAAAGCCTTGCATTTTTGTGCGTTTTTAATATGCTTGCAGGACAACCTTCGCTAATATCACCCTTCACCACGTTAAAAACCGCTTCCGCTTTGGTTTCGCAAGGAACTACGCATATAATTTCATCTGCGCTCATCAATGCGGGAATAGTAAGCGTTATCGCATTTTTAGGAACATCGTCTATCGTTGCAAAACATCCGTCGTGTACTTGTTGATTTCTGCAAACTTCGTCAAGTTCTATTACCTTAACTAATTTTTTATCGCTAAAATCCGCTACGCCGGGATCGTTAAACGCCAAATGCCCGTTTTCACCTATCCCACAACATACTATATCTATCTTATTTTCTTCTAAAAGTTTAGCGTATCTTTCACATTCGCCGTCAACGTCAGCATTTACGCCGTTAATCGGATAAAACTCATTTATATTAAAATTATCCACAACCATCTTTTTAACGTATCCCGCAAAAGATTGCTTTTCGGTTATTGATAACCCGACGTATTCATCCATATGGAATACGTTTATTTTATCCCACTCTATATCCCCGTATTCCTTTATTGATGACAAAAAATCATTTTGCGAAGGCGCGGCTGCAAATATAATATTTATGACTTCTTTTTCTTTTAATTTTGTCTTAACTGCTTGGTAAAATTGCTTCGCCGCCGCTTTCCCCATTTCACATCTGTTTTCATACACGCGAACGTTCAAGCAATCCACCCTAAATTCTTTAAGCATTAAACTTTTCTCCATTTTATTCTGTCGGTTTATATATTATACAATGGTTTATTTGATATGTAAATATCTAAAAACGCTAAAAACATTACAAAAAATGCTTTACTTGTTTTTGTATTTATTGTATAATAAAACCATGAAAGAATTTAGAATTGAAAACGACAATATTATCTACACTATTTGTGAATACGATAAAATGGATTATCAAAAATTAAAAAAGCATATGCATCCGTTTTATGAAATTCTATACTTGCTTGACGGTGAAATTAATTACATTATTGAAGATAAGGAATATCGCGTAAAAAAAGGCGAATTATTAATTATTGACAGCGCAAAGTTCCATTACGTTAAAGACATTATATCGCCGCCCTATAAAAGAATTTGTTTTGAATTTATAAACGATTTCGTTGGCGACGATAAATTGATAAACAATATATTTATTAAAACGCCACACTTTATATTGCCTGATAATTCACCTATCCCCGACCTATTAAAACTTATTGAAGAAACTAACGTCGATTTACCGACGGATTATCATAAATCTCTTTATCAAAGCGCGCTAAAACTTATTTTACTTTCTCTTTTTAGATTAAATAATACAGTTAATCAACCTAAAAAGAGCGTTTCTAAAACTTGTAAAGAAATTTTAACGTATATAAACGATAACATAACTTCTATAAACAATATCGATCAAATAGTCAATAATTTCTTTTATTCAAAATCTTATATTTCTCACGTTTTTAAGCAAGAAATGCAAGTCGGCATTATGCATTACGTTAGAAATAAAAAAATTATTCTTGCCGATAAACTGCTTAAATTAGGCAATCGCCCAACCGAAGTAGCAAAAGCGTGCGGTTATGAAAATTATATTTCTTTTTATCGCACCTATTTAAGTTTCTTCAATAGACCACCGTCAGAAACAAAACAAAAAAATATGAAACGTAAAAAAAAGAAAGTATAAAAAAACTTCGAGCAATATTTTGCTCGAAGTTTTTTATTTCTATTAACCTAAAATGACTTTTTTTACGTTGCAATTTTTGTCTAAAACCACAAAATCTGCAACACAATCTTTTTCAATTTTTCCACGATTAATTTTTAGCAGTTCCGCAGGGTTTTTCGTAAACGATTGAACGGCATCTTCTAACGGCAGTCCTGCGTCAACGCAAGTTTTTATCAATCGCACTCCACTTGCAATACTACCCGCAAACGCGCTTCTGTCAAGCAATTTGCAAACCCCGTCTTCTATTATACATTTTACGTTCCCAACCGACGAATATTTATCGTTGCTTCCCGCAACTTTTAATGAGTCGCTTACAAGTATTATCTTTTCTCTGTTTTTCAACTTGAAAATTAACTGTAAAAGTTCTTTTGGCAAATGCATACCGTCGGCAATTATTTCTATATACATATCGTTCCAAAGATATCCACACTCTAACACGCCCAAACGCCTTACGCCAAGTTCTCGCGTTATCGTTGACGTACAAGAATAAAAATGAGTTATTAAATTACAACCGTTTTCTCTTGCCGTCAGCATATCTTTATAAATTGCATCAGTATGCCCTGCCGACGGAATTATTGAATTTTCTTTCAAATATTTGCAAAAAGTTGCGTTTTCATCGCGTTCAGGCGCATAGTCCCAACGCTTTATAATTTGTCCAAACTTTTCAATAATTTCACGATAATCTTTTTCTATCGGCTCTGTTATAAGGCTCTTTTCTTGCGCGCCACTTTGGGCTTGCGATAGATATGGTCCTTCAAGGTGTACGCCAAGTATGCGTTTGCCATATATCGGATCTTTCATAGCCTTTTCTATGTTTGAAAGAGCATATATAATTTTATCTTTTGTCGAAGAAGTTACCGTTGGTAAAATAGACGTAGAGCCGTTTGATAAGTGATATTTAACCGCCTGTATAATCTCTTCCGGCGTACCGTCCGCAAAGTCAACGTTAAGCGCTCCGTGCGTATGAATATCTATAAACCCCGGAACGACGTAGTTGTCCCCTGCGTCAAAATCTTGCTTGGTTAAATCAAAAGCCTCGCTGCCTTTAACTACGCGCTTAACTATTCCGTCGGCGTAATAAACACACGCCGTTTGAAATTTTCCGTCTATAAATATTTTTTTGCCGTAAAGCTTTTTCATTTATTTACCTTTTCAATAATTTTTATCAAATTTTTATGCGCGTACGTAAACGCTTCTTTTTCGTCATTAAACGTTACTTTCTTTTTCAAATCGTGTGTCGCTAGCGCGTTAAGCCCAACAAAATCAACGAGATGCGGTTCTAGCGAAACGTATACGTTTTTTTGTGGATTTTCTTCGTTGTACTTACAAAAAATATTTTCTATTTGCGCGTCGCCTTCCCCACAAGGAACTATCGTCCCATCTTTTAACGCGTCTTTTACGTGGAAATATTCTACGTAATTTTTTAACAACTCATACGCGTTTTCGGGCGAGTATCCGCCAAGCAAAAAGTTCCCCATGTCAAAAACACAACGCAATTTTCCACCAAAATACTGTAACAGTTCAAAACATTGTTCGGGCGATTGACCGTAAAGTCCTTCTTCATTTTCATGACAAAGAATAACTCCAAATTTTTCAGCAAGCGCAAGCAATTCTCCAAGCCTTTTACACACTTGCTTAAAACAAAGTTTCCTTTCTTTTCCGTTCAAATAAAAACTAAAAACTCTAATATATTTACAATTTAATTCACGCGCTAATTTAAAAACTTTTTCAGCAACTTTAAGATGTGTATCAAAATCGTCTTCAATCGATATTTTCCCGATAGGCGAACCTATTGCCGAAACACCTATTTTCGCACTTTTTAATTTTTCTTTTATTTCGTCAACTTTTTCGTCGGTTATAACGGATACGTTTTCACCGTCAATAAACCTTAACTCTATATTTTTTATACCTAAAAGTTGAAAACCTTCTAATTGCTCGTTAAAATCCGCAGAATATTCATCCGCAAAACCGCTCAATATAAACGCCATATTATCACTCTACCTTTTTATATTTGTCTTAATTATAACATATGGTACTTTTTTTGTCTATTTCCCTAAATGCTATAAACTTTTCATTTACTGCTTAACGACTTAAACTAGAGTTTGCTCGTTCCTAATTCATAAATCGTAACGTTTTTATCCAACTTTTTGATTGCATGATTATTCTATTTTAACCCGTTTTATGCGTATTTTAACGAATAAAAAAGACGAGACCCAAATAAATCTCGTCTTTTTATTCACTGACAGCTATTTCATCAGTGAAAGATGCGTTTGGGGTACGATTTTTGATTTTGCGATTTCTTGCGCGGGATTGCGGTTTGATTTTTGATTTTGCGATTTTTCGCGCGGAGTTACGAAATTAAAACGGCGTACCTTTATAAAAAATCAATAAAAACATTGACGTTAACTGCTGTTTTTATGTTCAAATCCCACAGGGGCAATATGTTTTATTTCTTGTTGTTTCGTAAATGGAAATAAAAAGTCTTGGCGTTTTGAGACTTTTCAAACCCAGATTTTTGATTTCGCGATTTCAAAAAATAATCAAAATAAAGAAAAAAGGGCTAAAAAAGCCCTAAAAATTCAAAAAGTTAGCACATTTATCGTTTAGACAAATGTGCTTTACTTATGTGGCTGCCCTGACAGACTCGCCCGACTTTGACCTACCCACTTGACGGACTAGGGCTCGGTAGCGAAAGCGGACGAGCGTCGACGACTGCAATATGAAATATTGCTCGGATAGTTCATCTCCGTCGGATGACCGACGGCAAAAGAAAAACATCAACCAAACGGTTGATGTTTTCTTTTGATGGCTGCCCCTGACAGACTCGGGCGAAACGAAGTGCAGCCCTACGTAGTGAAACGGAGTAGCGTCGACGACTGCAACTTGCTTTGCAAGTTGTTCGTCAGTTCCTAGCGCTGTCTTTGGGCCTTGCCGTAGGCAAGCAAAAAAAAGAACACCAAGCACGGTTTTCTTTTCTTTTTGTATGTGTGGGACTAAATCTCGTTTTTAGGGTATGTGTGTGGGACAAAAAGTATTTTTTATTTGCATCTTCTGCAATGACGAATTAACCCAATCGTCAAAAATACAAGTGCTAAAAACAACAGCGTCAAACAAATAATAAGGTGTATATTTTGTTCAAGAGTAACGCTTATTTGCCAAGAAAACAAGTTTGCCTTAAAAATATTTATTTCGTCGATTTCTTTTTGAATTTCAGGATTTTTTACTTTTATAAAAAGCGGTGGTAAATATAAAAATGCGTTTGATAAAAGCAAAATAACACTCGTCTTTAAAAATCTATTTGTTTTTAAAAATCTCACACTCATAATGATATTTAACGCTAAATACACGCAAAGCACAATGGGAAGTGCAATTTCAAAATACCACCATCCGTCAGCGTATCCGTTTGTTAAGGTGTATGCGTTAATCACAATAAGAAGGATGTTCAGCATTAAAAAATCTACGGCAACTGAAATAAAATCGTTGTATTTTCTTATTTTAGAAAAAACCTCGTATTTTGCAATAAAGATAGGCGCAAATATAATTGTTAGCCCCAAAAACACAGACAACGCTGGTATCCAAAACCAATTACCGCCAGTATAAATACAACACACACCTAAAAGTAGAACAAGTGCCAAATACTGCGATAATGGAATTAGAATAAGTTTATATTTCTTTATCAATTTTGGTAAATTCGTAAAAGTGAACGCAAGGATTAACGCCGAAAGCACTATCCAGAACCAAGAAAGGGTTTTATCTATTGCCAAATTCCAAATAAAGCACGAAATTCGCGCAACA
>JAFVTK010000078.1 GCA_017503265.1 Clostridia bacterium
CCTGCCAAAAATAAATACACCCTTTTGGGTGTTTTTATTTTAAAAAATAAAAAGAAGGCATCCACCGGCTTAAAGCCGTTCTCGTGGGGACCCAGGGACGAAAGCAAATACTAACACCCAGTCAACTACCTTCTATTTTTATTATACATAATTAGAATAAGAAAATCAACTTTTTTTACAGATTATAACAATAATCCAAAAACAACGTACATAAGTGGTATCGTTAATATTGACAATATAGTAGTGAGCAGAACGCACACCGAAGCAAAATCCCCATCTCCACCGAATTTAACGGCAAATAGTGCGGTGCTTGTTGCACACGGCATTGAGAACAAGAAAAAAGCGGTGTATTTAACGACTTCGTTAACGGGTAAAAACGCCACTAACAACATTGTTACGATTGACATACCGATAAGTTTAACCGCGCATACCAAATACGCCGTCTTATCCATAAATAATTGTTTAAAGTTAACGTTTGCGAGCCTTATACCGATAACGGTCATAGAAAGTGGCGTAACTGTATTGCCTATTGTGTTAAAACTATTCATAACCTTTTCAACAGCCATATCAAGTTTTGAACCCGAAACGGCAAGGTCAGCAAGCGGAATTTTTACCGTAACGTAAACCAAAAAGCCAAGAACTATGCCTATAATAGTTGGGTTTAAAAGTATCTTTTTAACTGAAATATTTCGTTTGTCATCAGATGCGATATATACACCGAAAGTCCAGTTAAAGACGTTGAATACCGCAATTATAACTGCCGTATAAATAATGGCTTCACTTAAACAATCTTGTCCGTAAAAAAGCGACTGAATAAGTGGCAAACCCATATAACCGCAATTACCAAAAATACAGCCGTAACGCGCACTCCTTTTCTTTGCCGACGCATCCTTGTTACGAATAATAAAATAAGCAACGCAATACATAATTAAATGCACAACTATTGCAATCCCTGCAACGATAAGCATATTTAGACCGATTTCGGGACTATACTCTTTGCCCTGAAAACTCATAAATACCATAACGGGTTGACAACCGTAAAGCACTAGCGTAGAAAAGGCTTCGCTTGCTTTATCGGGTAAAAGTTTTCCTTTCGCAAGTAGAAATCCCGGAACGGCTAAAATTATTAGCGTTAGAACCGTAACGAGTACGTTAAGTGAATCAATTTGCATATGTGAAAATTCCCTATGTTTACGCCTTTTTACCCGAGTGTGCGTTTAATGCGTCTAAATATTTTTGTTCTTCTTCAATAAGAGTGTAATTTCTATCAAATATGCATTTTACAAGTTGCTTTTCGTTTTCAATATCATCAGGCACGCAAATACCAGCGGTAATCGGCTGATCGTCGTGATGATAATCAGTACCAGAAAGTGGTAAAAGACCGTTGACCTTGCAAAACTCCCTTGCCTTGTCGTTATCGTTAAGGTGGTGATAATGCCCGTTAAATGCTTCTGCACCGTGCATAAATTCTGGTTTACCCGCTATAACTTTTTCTCTAAACGGATGAGTTTGGTACATCAAGAAGCCGTTCTTTTCGGCAAGTTCAAAAAGTTGTTTTTGAGAATAGCAAAATAGCGGAATATTATCGTATAAAAATTGTCTATCAAAGCCGAGTAACATATATTCGGTATTAGTAGGTACGCATCTAACTTCTGCACCCAAAAAGGTTTTAAGTCCACGTTTATTTGCAATAGCAGCAAAATCGTCGTATACCTTAAAGAAATAATCCAACTTTTCTTTATGGCTTAACGGTGAATACCAAACGTAATACCCTAAACCGTAGTGCGTTGTAGCAATTACGCCACCGTAGCCTGCTTGCAAATATTTTTCAACCGCAAGTTCGTTGTTGCCGTCCGCGCAATGGCTGCCACCAAAAGCGTGAAAGTGTGTTTCAATCTTCATAAAAACCTCCTAATATCCTTAAATTCATCATATTCTACGCCGGCGTTTATGGCAAGTAAAACCGCCGTAGTATCAAAGCGCGCATCGTGAAATCCCGTTTTATTCCCAAAAATTTTTTCTGACGCACTTAAAATATTGCTATTTGAAATTCCTAAACAACCACAAAGTTCGTTGAGTTTAGGATATTTATAACCGTCCCCACGCGACCTTTTAAGTTTGCAAAAAGGCGTGGCTTTTTTCATTGAGCAGAACTCGTTTTTAACCTTAAAAATTTTACCTAAACGCTCAAACTCTGCACGCATAAACATAAAGTCGAAAGCCGTATTATGCGACACTACTGCGTCAGCGGATAAAAAATCTTGTTCGATTACGTCAATAAAATCTTCAAATCGTTTACCGCCCGACAACACTTGCAATTTTTCTTTTGAAAAACCGTGTACCATATACGCGCCGTATTCCATGTTGTCAACTGTAAAAAATATATTGCGCGCCGAAAGTGAATCTCCGTCTTGCATAACGTAAGATAGTTGACATATTTGACCGGGTCTAAGCCCAGTCGTTTCCGTATCGAAATAAAGTACCATGATTGTAAAACTAACGGGGCAAAACGAAAACCGTTCCGCCCCGACTAAATTAATTTTCTTTTATGCTTTCATTAAATCTGCATATCTATCTTCATACTTAACTACCGCGCCGTTTGACCCGTAAACGTTTTCATTTAGAATTTCGTTTTGAACGTATGAAAGTTCGTTTGACATACTTGCGGAAATTACGCTACTTACCAACTGATACAAATAAGATTTAGTATCTTTCCAGTCGTCCCACTCTGCGCACATTTTAGCAAGTTCTGCCTCCCAGTCGTTAGCAGTTACGCCTTTACTTACGGTGTAGAATTTAGAAAGATAATCTACAAGGCTAGCATAATTATAGTTTTTATCAAACACTTGTGAGTAGAACATAACGTGATAACCGTAATCGGTTGCAACCATAATGTAACTGTTGTTGCCCATCGCTGTTATAACGTTACCGTCCGCGCCCTGTCCAAGGATTTCCCTTGCAGCGTCAGCAAACTCTTGCATATAAGTTTCATTTTTGCCTGCATCGGGTTTTGGTTCTGACGAATAACCTTTGTAAGTGTTTAGTGAACCGTCGTCAGTAGAAAAAGCAAACAACAATTCGTTAATTTTTGCGTCGTATTCTTCTACTGCGTCAGCAATATTAACTTTCTTATAAACCGAAGGATTAGAACTACTTACACCCGCTTGTACGCTACCGTAAAGATAAGTTTCCATCATTTCGATAAATTCATCAAGCGTAAACTTTTCTTCATGCAACACAGAATATCTTGCCGCATAATCGTCTTCATTTACTTCGCTAGGATTGAGGTGTTTAACGATACCCTTAAAAGGTAAACTGTTTGATGCTTTTTTAGCAAAAGTATAATCACCCGTAAAGCAACCCGTGTTAAGATCAAAATCGTATCCGCTCAAAAGCCAAGTAGAACGCAAATCTTTAACGATGGTATCTTCAAGAATAGCCCTTCTTGCATTAGCATATTCGGTTGATTTTTTACCAAATTTAATCTCACCGATTTCAGCGGTTTGTTCTTCGCTTGCACCGAGCAAGAGATTGTAAACGTAGCCGTAAGTACCATTATTACTGCATACCAAAACAGGATCACCCGAAGTTGCGCTTGAAAGTTTTTCAGCAAAATCTGCTGCCGACATATTCTCTTGTTCTTCGTACTTTCTTTGGTACTGTTCTTGAAGGTCGGCTATGGTAAGATCTGTGATTACGCTGTTAGTAATGCATTTTTCAAACTTTTCTAAAAGTTTCGTTTCTTGATAATTTTTAAGTGTTTCCTTAAAATAAGTGGTGGTGGTTAAATCACCGTTATAATCGTCGCCCAAAAGTTCGTTAATTTCCAAAACTTCAACGACTTCGTTATACGCTTTACGGCGATCCCCCGATACGTCTATACCTTTTTCGATATAAGTTAACTTTTTCCCGTTGTCAAGTTCCTTTTCTTCGTTAGCGGCATCCTTGGGAACGGTTCTAACCGTAGCGCTCAAAGTGTCGTTGAACTTGTCTTCGTTATCTTCAACGTAGTTGTCGATAAAGTCGTTCATATCTTTATAAGTTAAATATTCAGCATCGGTAATTTCTTCTGCCGTAAGATATTTTTTAATATCCCATTTATCTTTGGTTGCATCTTGAATATGACCAGCGTAAATACCCTGGTTAGTGTCAAATTTTAATATCGCGTTTTGAACGTAAACCCTGTTAGAAATAAGTTGGGTTACGATAAAATCAATAACGTCTGCACGCGATTGACCTTGATACTCGTAATAATAGCCGTAATTAAGGTAAGCCATTACGATATCTTTTTTATAAATTTTTTCCGCCTCGGGAACGTCTTCGGAAATTTTAACGGTTGCAACCACCTGATTCATATCCCTTTTGTTGTCGACTGAAACGAGATTACATCCGCCAAGGAAAGTCATACTCATTAAGAGCGACATTATCAAGCACGCAAGCGTTTTGAATATTTTTCTCATATATATTCTCCCATTACAAGATAAGTTTTTTGCTATACTCATTAAGTATATACTATATGCAAAAAAATTGCAATTGATTTTTTGATATTTACTTGTTTTTTTACTGCTTTTATGTATATAAAACCTAATTTTTTCTTTTATTTTGGCGATGGCACAAAAAATGACTGATTAGAATTTATTTCGTTTTGACGAGAAAAATGCAAAAAAGACAAGTGTATTGTTATGCTCTCACGAAAAAGATTTTATCTCATAAAAGATTTTTCGTGATAAGAGCAACCGAACGAGATGCTTTTAAGGGTAACTTTTAGTTGCCCTTTTGCTCTCTTTCGTGTTGCGACGCGGGCGCATACCCTTTGCGGTCTGTAACCGAATAAAACACACAGTATTTTGCAGGATTTTTCCGCCAAAAATAAGTCAGAGTTTGTAAAAGAGCATTTTATTTTATACTTGCCTTTAAGTTGCCGAAACCAAGAAAGAGCGCAATATAGTTAACATCGTTGCGTTATCGTTCGCCGTACGCTGAAACTCTATTGCAGGGGCGGACGTCATGGATATACTTGCGCCGGCAAATTCGTCGATTGCAGTGCGCAATTTTTCGTTTCCAAAGACGGAAAAATCATTAAATACCAAATTCGTTTGCGCTTTTTTAACGTTAATTTCTTTTACGCCAAGTTTCATTGCAAGCATTTTAACGACTGCGATATTAATAAGGTTGTCAACTTCTTCTGGAATTGCGCCGTATATATCTTTTGCCGACGCGCGGAATTCTTGCTCGTCGGAAAGCGACGCGATTTCAGCAATCTCTTTATAAGCGTCCATACGCGCGACGTTACCTTCAATATATTCGTCGGGAATAAACGCAGTAACCCTTACGTCAAGTTCAGGTATTATTTCTTCTTTACCAGAAATCTCTTCGCGAAGCAGTTTAGAATACAATTCGTAACCTATCTTATCCATATGCCCGTGCTGTTCCGCGCCAAGTATATTGCCCGCACCCCTTATTTCAAGGTCGCGCATAGCAATCTTTATTCCGCTACCCATTTCGGTAAATTCTATTATAGCGTTAAGCCTTTCAAACGCAGCATCGGAAAGAATTTTTTCACGCTTGAAAGTAAAATACGCGTAAGCCAAACGGTCGCTTCTACCTACCCTACCTTTTAACTGATAAAGTGTGGACAGTCCAAGCCTATCAGCGTCGATAACTATAAGTGTGTTTGCCTTGGGTAAATCTATACCGTTTTCAATAATCGTAGTAGAAATTAAAACGTCGCTCTCCCCCCTATAAAACGCCATAACGTTATTTTCCATTACGCGTTCTTCCATTTGCCCGTGAACGACCGTTACCCTTAAATCAGGCATTAACCTTTTAACTTTATCTGCAAAAGTAAAAATGCTCTCTACTCTATTATAGAGTATAAACGCTTGACCGCCACGATTTATTTCACGCGTAACGGCATCTTTTATTAGCGTTTCCGTTTCTTCGGTAACGTAAGTTTGAACGGGTAAACGCTTCTTTGGCGGCGTGTTTATAGTACTAATAGAGCGTATACCCGAAAGCGACATGTGTAGCGTACGCGGAATCGGGGTTGCCGTAAGCGTAATCGCATCAACGTTCTTTTTTAACAGCTTAATTTTTTCTTTATGTTCAACGCCAAAGCGCTGTTCTTCGTCAAGAACTAAAAGTCCTAAATCCTTAAATTCTATATCCTTGCTTAAAAGCCTATGCGTGCCTATAACGAAATCTATTTTACCGTCTTTAACGTCTTGAACGATTTGGCGTTGCTGTTTAGGCGTTTTAAATCGGTTAAGGCAAGCAATTTTTATACCAAAATCCTTAAATCTCTCTACCGCCGTATTGTAATGCTGTTCAGTTAGTATTGTGGTTGGCGCAAGCATAACCGCCTGCTTACCGCCCACAATGGCGCGGAATACCGCACGGAACGCCACTTCGGTTTTTCCAAACCCAACGTCGCCACAAACTAGCCTATCCATAACTTTACCGCTTGTCATATCCGCCCTAATATCGGCGTTAGCAAGCGCTTGGTCGGGGGTATCTTCAAACGGAAAAGACGCTTCAAATACCTGTTGAAGTTCTTCGTCGTCGGTAAACTTAAAGCCTTTTAACTCGTCACGCTCTTGATATAACCGCTTTAAATCAAAACTCATTTTGCGGATACTTTCGCGAACGTTTTTCTTTATTCTCTCAAAATCTTTTCCGCCTATTTTAGAAAGCCTTGGCTTCTTTTCGCCACCGAGATAGCGAGTTAAAATGTCCATCTGTTCGACGGGAACGTATAAAATATCTCCGCCAGAGTATTCGACTGCAACGTAATCTTTCGTGCCTTCGGTTGTGGATATTTTTTTATTACCTAAAACCCTGCCTATACCGTGAATTTCGTGTACGCAAAAGTCCCCGACTTCGGGAGCGGTGAAAAAACCTTTCTTTTTACTCTTGATTTTGCGGGCAGAAACGGGTTTAACGAACAAATTCCCGCTTCCTATAACGACGGATTTTTCTTCGTGAAAAATAAATCCGCGCGATAATTTTTTAGTTATTATATCTACGCCTTTATTTTCGCCACCGTTAATTACTGACGCAATGCCTTGCCCTGAAAGTTCAAAACAAAAGTTTTCAGCGCGCTTTAAGTCGCCCGTACAAACGGTAATCGCATAACCGCCTTTTAGCCAGTTTTTTATATCTGTAAAAATTTCTTTAAAATCAAGTTGGTAATCGGCAACGCCACCCACTTGCGGATTGATTATTTTTAAGGGGTTAAAGAACGGTATGGCCGTCGATAGCGCTTGCATTGCAACTAAACGGTATTTTTTTATTCTTTCCGTAAGCATTTCAACGCCCATAAAATTGTTTTCCGCAAATGAAAAGACTTCGCCAACTTCTTTTAGCGATTTATATCTTTCAGTAAATTCGGTTTGGTTTAATAAAGCAAGTTCGTTTACTCGCCTTGCTTCGTCAATAACGATAACGGTATTATCGGCAAGATAATTAAATACGCTTCCACAGTCCACCGATAAACTTGACAGAGCACTCATACCGTCGCCGTCGCGATTTTCCATAGCAAGTTCCATATCGTCTGCAAGTGTTTTTAAGCGAACGCGCGCGTCTTTACCTGCATTTTTAAGTTCGTTCTTTATAACCGACTTTAACAAATTAAAATCGTCGTTAGAAAAAGTAAACTCTTGCGCTTGTAAGATATTAACGCTATCAATAAACCCTAAATTTTCACGCGTTTCCGCGTCGTAACGCTTTATACTTTCAACCGTATCCCCGAAAAAGTCTACTCTTACAGGGTCGTCAGCGTTAACTGGGTAAATATCCAAAATATCGCCACGGAGTGAAAAAGTACCTGACGAACTTACGCTTTCTACACGCGCGTAACCCATACTTACCAAATCTTTAATTACTTGGTCTTGGCTAATATCCATATCCTTAATTAAATGAACGGATAAAATGGTTTTTGGTGCAATTTGCATAAGCGTTTCTGCCGTTACGATTATTACGTCAGCATCTTTTGCTTGCGAAAGTGCGCGTATGCGCGCATAGACGTTATCCTTTGAAAACGCCCTACTATAAAGCAGTATTTCGTCCTTTGCGGGAATAAACACTACTTTTTTATCGGAAAGTTCGGTAATTTGCTCTAATGCCGCGCGTGCGGTTAAAGGGTCTTTAACGATATATAAAACCTTTTCGTCAAGCGCGGAAACCATATAGTTTTTAAACGCGTCGGTAACGCCGAAAACCGCCGAAGGAATACCTTGGCGGACGCAATCGATAAATTCCTTAACGGAATTATCGCCGTTTTTAAGTCTTAAAATCTTTTCGAGCATAATTTACCAAACGGATTTAATTTTTAAGCCTTTCCGTTATACTTTTGCATAACGTATTGAATATCTTTACCCTGCGCAAAGTCGCACGCGGCAAGCGCGGCAACTTCGGTTGCTTTTTCAAAAAGTTCTTTTTCTTCGGCGGGAATACCCGATAAAACGTAATTGATAAGCGGAATTAAAGTTTTTTCAGCAGGTTTAAAACCTACCCTAATACGCGGAAAATCACACCTACCCAACTCTTGAATAATGTTGCGCATACCGTTGTGTGTACCGGCAGAACCGTTTTCGCGTATTCTTATAACGCCTTTTAGAAGGTCGTAGTCGTCGTAAATAACCACGGTATCGGCAGTAGAAATTTTATAAAAAGAAACTAACTCCCTAACGCTTTCACCGCTTAAATTCATATACGTTAAAGGTTTAGCAAGTATAATCTTTTCACCGTTAGCGTTACCTTCCGCAATAAGCGCACGGCATTTTGTTTTCGTAAAACTAAACCCCAACTTATCCGCCGCCTTATCGACGCTCATAAACCCTAAATTATGAAAGGTGTTTTTATATTTGTCGTCAGGGTTACCTAATCCGACGATAAGTTTCATAATCCCTCCACTAAAAAAGCCGTTCTTTTTCAAACGGCCTTTTCTTTTGCATTTTCAAATTAGTCTTCGTAAATCGCCGAGAGCGAAGTGTCGGAGTAAATGGTCGTGATTGCTTTCGCAACGAGTTTTGCAACCGACAATACTTTAATCTTGGGATTGTTACGGACGTTTTCAGGTAAATCAATAGTATCTAAAACTACGATTTGCTTAATGGGCGAAGCGATAAGCCTTTCCATTGCAGGTCCGCTCAAAACGCCGTGCGTACAGCAAGCGTAAACTTCTTTTGCGCCGTTTTTAACGAGTGCTTCTGCACCTTGACAAATAGTACCTGCCGTATCAATCATATCGTCAACCATGATACAAGACTTGTTTTTTACGTCGCCGATAACGTTCATAACTTCAATAGCGTTTGCCTTGGGGCGACGCTTGTCCACGATAGCGAGCGAAGCGTTAACGCGTGATGCAAAGTTTCTTGCCCTACCAACGCTACCAACGTCGGGAGATACGACAACCCAGTCTTCGTTCATTTTGTTCTTGAAATATCTTGCAAGGATAGGCGCGCCGTAAAGGTGATCTACGGGAATATCGAAAAATCCTTGAATTTGCGCTGCGTGAAGATCCATGGTAAGAACCCTATCCGCACCTGCGCTAGTTAAAATATCGGCAACGAGTTTTGCCGTAATCGGATCTCTTGGGCGAGCCTTTCTGTCTTGCCTTGCGTATCCGAAGTAAGGCATAACGGCGGTAATTCTACCTGCCGAAGCCCTTTTACAAGCGTCAATCATTATAAGTAGTTCCATAAGATTGTCGTTTACGGGTATAGAAGTAGATTGAATAATAAATACGTCCCTACCTCTAACGGTTTGGGGAAGCGTAATGTTAATTTCCCCGTCAGAAAACTTGCCGACTTCTGCATTGCTCAAAGGAAGTTTGAGTTCTGCCGCAACCGCCTCAGCCAAAGGTCTGTTAGAGTTGCCTGCGATAAGTTCAATAGTGTTGCCGTGTGTAATCATTTTTTCTTTCTCCTAATGTAACTTTATGTACATATAGTACTGTTATATTTTATACCGAATAAATTTTTTAGTCAAGGCTTTTTCGGTTTCTCTTGCCTTTAAAATAATTTTTTATTATATTTGCACAAATTTCCCGCTCAATTCCGCCTTCAAACTCGGTTGTGTGGTTAAGTCCGTTATCGGACAGAACGGGATATTTACTAATTGCGCAACCACTTTTACTTTCATACGCGCCAAAATACACCTTTTTTATGCGCGCGTTTGCAATAGCGCCCGCACACATAGCGCACGGCTCAACGGTTATATACATCTCGGCGTTATCAAGTCGCCAACTCTTTAACTTTTTACACGCCTTATTAATCGCTAAAATCTCCGCGTGGGCGGTTGCAATTTGAGTTTTTTCCATTTGGTTATGTGCGCGCGCAATAATTTTTCCGTCGCTTACGATTACCGCGCCTATCGGCACTTCGTCGATTTTTGCCGCTTTTTCCGCTTCTAATATGGCGGCTTTCATAAATTTTATTTCCATATTTATCTAAAACTCCTATAAGGCAGTCGATAACATTTTCATTTTTTTCACAAATATCTTTTAAGCACTCTTTTCCCAAAGGGTGAATAAGGTCGTCGTTACCCACTTCGATCGTAAAAGCAGGTATCTTTAACGCTTGAACGCACCAGTCCTTATATCCACCGCAAGAATTAGGCGTGCTTTTAACGGCGTATCCCGTAACCATACTCAACTTTTCCGCAATATTTTTATCGCGAACTCTCCGCCACCCTTTTTGGAAAAACTCCCAGTAAATTTCTTCACCCTTACAATGATAACTCACCGTTGCGTCGGGGCTAACTTTCAAGGTAAAATCGCGTAAAGCAACGCTTTCCGGCTCGGAAAAAGGTCTTTCGCCTATAAAATTTTCGTCGCCTATAATCTTAACGTTTAGTTTTCCCTTACCCCAGCGCGCGTCAAAGTTTACGTTTAAGTCAACACCCCTACCGTTTGCCTTGTATAAAGGTTTTTTATTTAACGCTATTTTCACCCCGTCGGGATTAACCATAGGCACAAAATAAACCGTGCCACGCTTACCCGTACTATTAAATCTTCTTATTTGGTATAGGGCAAGGTGGGCGGTTATATGTTCGCGCGCGTGCATAGCGTACTGCACTATAACGACTGGGCGCGGTGATTTTTTGACCGCTAAATAATAAATAGGTTTATTTAACGCACTAAATCCTATAATACCTTTTTCGCCGTCAAAATTATCGTAAAAATCTTTAATATTATCAAATATGTTCATACGTTATCGTATGATTTATTTGTGGTAAGCGCTACCCCCGTTAATAGAAAACGCACGATATATTTGCTCTGATAACATAAGTCTAAAAAGCGTATGCGGAAAAGTCATATCAGAAAAGGACAAAAGTTCGTCAGCCCTATCTTTTACCGCGTTAGAAAGACCGTAAGACCCACCTATTACGAACGTGATTACGCCGTTACCCTTATCACAAAGATTTTTTATAGATAAAGCAAGTTTCTCGCTAGAAGTTTTTTTACCTTCAATCGCCATAGCGTAAACGTACCCTTTAAGGTGCGGTATAATGCGCTCGCCTTCCTTATCTTTTATAACGTTAATAAGCGCACAGTCCGCTTTTTGATAATTTTCTTCGGCAATCTCTATTATTTTAAACTCACAGTATCTTGAAAGGCGCTTTGAATACTCTAAAATTCCGTCTGCGAAATATTTTTCTTTAACCTTACCAACGGCAACAACGTTTACTTTTACCATCTTTTAAGCCCCTACGAACAAACTGCTTACTATTAGCACCGCGCACACCAACGCGCCAAGCGTTCCATACGGCAACCAAAAATCTTTTACACTTTCGGTTTTGACGTTTTTATTATTCTTTTTTAACGTTAAAACCATAAACGCAAAAAATCCTGCAAGTAAAATTATACCCAAAGCAATAAGCCAAGGGCTGTATAGGTTTACGTTAACGCCAAAATATTCAAACAAAATAACTGCAAAATTGTTTGCAAAATGAGCCACGATACACGGAATAATGCTTTTTGCTGTCATTGCAAGCATAGTTAATGACACGCCGTAAACAAGTTGGTATATAAATTGTGCAGCCGAACAATGATAAAATGCAAAGCATACCGCAACGCTAAATACGGCGTAAACGGGTTTAACGCCCTTTAAGCAGTCGAGCAAAATTCCACGGAAGAAAATTTCTTCAACGACTGCGGGGAAAAGCGCCAACAATACCGAAAAACCAAATAGTTGCATGCCGTTATTTAGCGGAATATAAGTTGACGGAACGTATACGCCAACACGCCTTAAAACGTTAACGAAAGCGTCGTTAACAAACCCTAAACCTAAAAACATGCCGACCGAAAGAATAAGTGCAAAAATTAAAAATTTCCAGTTGAACGTAGTTAAGTAAATAGTTTTCGCAATGGATTTTTCTTTTGCCGTAAAAAGTTTTACCATAATGACGGCAAACATAGCGATTAAAGAAAAAGTAGAACACACGGCGATATAAACCACGCTGTCGTTGCCAAACGTAGCCGCCGCAACCGTTTGCCCGATAAAAGTTATAAATAAATACAAAACAATCATTGCCACATAGGCAACACCGCCGTTTTTAGGTGTTAACGGAAACCTTTCATTACTTTTCATATCCATATTTTACAATATTTTTGCGTTTAAGTAAACCGTTTTATAAAGTTTGAGTATTTAAGTATCTAAAAACAACAAAAACCCCGCGTAGTTGCGGGGTTTTTTGATTTTATTTTATGCTCTTGGAGAATAGTTGGGGGATTCTTTGGTAATTGAAATATCGTGCGGATGGCTTTCAATAAGCGCAGCGTTGGTAATTCTTACGAATTGCGCTTTTTTGCGAAGTTCGTCGATAGTCTTCGTACCGCAATAACCCATACCAGCGCGGATACCGCCACACATTTGGAATACGATTTCCGAAAGCGCGCCACGGTAAGGCACACGCCCTTCAACACCTTCGGGAACGAGTTTTTTAGCGTTTTCTTGGAAATATCTGTCTTTACTACCGCAAGCCATTGCAGGCAGAGAACCCATACCCCTATAAACTTTGAAACTTCTACCTTGATAAATTTCGATTTCCCCTGGGCTTTCAAGCGTACCTGCGAAAAGGCTACCTATCATAGCCGCAGCAGCACCGCCACCGATTGCTTTGGTAATATCACCGCTGTATTTAATACCGCCGTCAGCAATAACTTTTTTACCGAACTTATCAGCGCGTTCCGCACAATCCATAACAGCCGTAAGTTGCGGTACGCCGATACCTGCAACGATACGCGTAGTACAAATTGAACCAGGACCGATACCTACTTTAACAACGTCAGCACCTACGTCAATAAGCGCTTCGGTAGCGTCAGCAGTAGCAACGTTACCTGCAATAATAGGTAAGTTAGGATATTGAACTTTAATTTGCTTAATGGTATCAAGAATATTTTTAGAGTGGCCGTGTGCGCTGTCAACGACGATAATATCAACTTTTGCTTTAACGAGTGCGTCAACCCTTTCCAAAGTATTTTTAGAAACGCCAACCGCCGCGCCGACCAAAAGTCTGCCGTTTTTATCTTTTGCCGAATTAGGATATTGAATAGCCTTTTCAATATCTTTAATAGTGATTAAACCTTTAAGATAACCCTTTTCGTCAACGATAGGTAATTTTTCTATTCTATTTGCGCCGAGTATTTTTTGCGCTTCGGCAAGCGAAGTGCCTACTGGCGCAGTAACCAAATTGTCTTTGGTCATTATATTCTTAATGGGCTGCTCAAAATTACTTTCAAACCTTAAATCTCTGTTAGTAAGTATGCCGACGAGTTTGCCTTCTTTCGTAATCGGAACACCGCTTATACGATATTTTTCCATAAGCGCAAGTGCGTCGGTTACGGGGTTATCGGGTTCTAAAAAGAACGGGTCGGTAATAACGCCGTGTTCACTTCTCTTAACCCTGTCGACGTTGAGCGCTTGGTCTTCAACCGACATATTCTTATGAATAATACCGATACCACCTTCCCTTGCCATTGCAATCGCAAGGCGCGCTTCGGTAACCGTGTCCATTGCCGCACTCATAAGCGGAATATTGAGTTTAATTCCGTCGGTGAGTTTTGTTGACAAATCTACGTTAGCGGGAATAACCTCGCTCGCTTGTGGAACGAGTAATACGTCGTCAAAAGTTAAGCCTTCTTTAATAATAGTGCCCATAAAATTCTCCTTTAAAAGTTTCTTTATCGTTAGTTTTTAATTAAATTTTCTAAATCAATTCTATCATTTTGTAAACGCGCTTGGTCGGTAGGTTCTAAAACCGAAAGGTCGGCAAGAGCAGTATCTAAACGGTGCAAATCTTCATCAAATTCTTTTGCCTTTGCGTATACAGCGTAATC
>JAFVTK010000079.1 GCA_017503265.1 Clostridia bacterium
GATACAAGTTAGACACGCAAAGCGAGTACTTTATGTCGGGCGCGTACGTCTCTGTACGCAACCAAATAAATGCGCAAGGTTTGCGCGTATCACGCAGTATATATGGCGTTTTTATTTTTTGGGTTTCATCGTTGGGAACAATATAACGTCCCTTATAGACGCGCTATCGGTCAACAACATAACTAGCCTATCTACACCGAAACCTAAACCACCCGTTGGGGGCAAGCCGTACTCTAATGCGGTTACAAAATCTTCGTCAACCTTTGCATCGTTACCGCCACGCGCACGCTTTGCTTCAACTTGTTTAACAAATCTTTCTTTTTGGTCTATCGGGTCGTTAAGTTCAGAGAACGCGTTACCCATTTCACGCGCGTAAATAAAGTATTCAAACCTTTCAGTAAACGCAGGGTTTGATGGCTTTCTCTTTGCGAGCGGAGAATTTTCTACGGGATAATCGTAAATTATGGTAGGTTGAACGAGTTTATCTTCAACGTAAGCGTCAAAGAAAGCAATAAGAACGTGGCCTTTGGTTGCTTCGTCCCCTTCTTCCACTTCAACGCCTTTTTCTTTTGCAACCGCGCGAGCCATCTCGTCAGTCGCCCAGTCGTTATAATCAACGCCAGCGTACTTTTTAACCGCTTCGACCATGGTAAGTCTTTCCCACTTTTTACCCATGTCGATTTCTACGCCTTGATAAGTAATTTTATCCGTACCGCAAACTTGCAAAGTAATAGTACGATACATATCTTCGATTAAATTCATCATATCGAGATAATCGCTGTACGCTTGGTACATTTCAACCGTGGTAAATTCGGGGTTGTGCGACCTGTCCATACCTTCGTTACGGAAAATCCTACCTACTTCGTAAACCTTATCAAAACCGCCGACTATTAAACGCTTTAAGTAAAGTTCGGTTTCAATACGCAAGTACATATCGATATCGAGCGCGTTGTGATGCGTTTTGAACGGTCTTGCCGCCGCACCGATTTCCAAAGGTTGTAATACGGGGGTATCAACTTCCAAATATCCAACGCTGTCAAGATAGTTCCTGATAGCCGTCATAATTTTTGAACGCATAACGAAAGTCTTTTTAACTTCGGGATTAGCGATTAAATCGATTTCCCTTTGACGGTATCTGGTATCCTCGTCTTTTAACCCGTGATATTTTTCAGGCAAAGGAAGAAGTGATTTTGAAAGAAGTTCGATACTTCTTGCGTGTACGGAAACTTCGCCCGTACGGGTAGTAAACACTTCACCCGTAATACCGATTATATCACCGATATCGTATTCTTTAAACGCCAAATAGTCGTCGCCCAAGTCGTTTATAGAAAGGTATGACTGAATAGTGCCTTTACCGTCTAAAATTACGGCAAAAGACGCTTTACCCATAATACGCTTTGAGATAAGCCTACCAGCAACGCCAACCGTCTTGCCTTCATAGTTTGCGTAATCGTCTTTTAAATCTTGACTGTAAGCAGTCCTATCGTATCTAACCTTTTCAAAAGGATTTTTGCCTGCGGCGACCAAAGCGTCTAACTTTTCACGCCTAATTTTTAATACTTCGCTTAAATCCTGTTCTTCCATAACGGGAGCAGTCTTAATTTCGTCCATAATATAAGTCCTTTAATTTTAATATACTTTTTTAACCGTAATTGACGTAATGCCAGCAGGAACGGTTACCTTAACGTTATCCCCTTCTTTTCTACCCAAAAGCGCGTTGCCGATAGGCGATTCGTTAGAAATTCTGCCAAGTTCAACGTCCGCTTCGGTCGTACCGACGATTTCGTAAGTAAATTCTTCGTTAGTATCGTCGTCAACAAAATCCACCTTGCTACCCAAAGATACCAAGCCTTTTTTGCTTTCTTTTATGATTACGGCGTATTTTAATTTATTTTCAATTTCAAGAATTTCGCCTTCTATCATTGCTTGTTCGTTTTTAGCCGCGTCGTATTCAGCGTTTTCAGAAAGGTCGCCGAATTCCCTTGCGGTTTTAATCCTTTCGGTAATTTCCGCGCGCTTCGTAACCTTTAAAAACTCCAAGCGTTTTTCAAGTTCCTCTTTACCTTCTTTTGTAAGTATTACTTCTTCTGCCATAAAAATGACCTCCGTTACTAAAAATCTTTATTGCCGTAAATATCACGGGCGACACTACCGCTTATAATATTTAACCTAGGTATTATAATATATATAAATAATTTTGTCAACTTTTCTATAAGGTTATAAGCGCCAGAGTGTCTATTTAAAGGGCAATTTTTTGAAAAAATATAAAATTTTGTGAAAAAATTTTTCAAAACCCCTTGACAAACGCAAATTTTGTGGTATAATAACGTATGTGTTTGGAAGTTATTTCTAAATTTAGTTGCATATAGTCGGTGGACTGGATTTTCCAGTCAGGTTGATTTTTCCGAATAATATATGAGAAGAAGGTTGCAAAATTTTGCAACCTTCTTTACCTTTAAACGCCTTTGGGCATTTGATTTTGATTATTCTTTTTCCGAATAATCTCCGCAACAAGTGCAAGATTCTCCGCAACCGCAAGTTACTTTGATGCTGTCTAACGCGCAGTTGCAACCGTCAGCGTTGTGTTTGCACTTGGTTACGTCACATTTAATACAATAATTTTTCATAAAACGCTCCTTGTAACAAATATTATGCTCTTAAAAAATTAAAAGTATACCGCATATAATTGACTTTTAAATGCTTTTAGGGTTAAAATAATAGTCGAAAATAAGATTAATTTAAGGAGACGAAAATGAAAGTCGTATTATTAAAAGACGTAAAAGGCTCTGGAAAGGCAGGCGATATTATAGAAGCAAAAGACGGTTTTGCGCAAAACTTTTTAATTAAAAGGGGTCTTGCAAAACCCGCTGACGCACAAGCGCTTACCGAAAATAAAGCGCAAAAGGCCGCGCAAGAATTTCATAGGCAAGAAACCTTAAAGGCAAATAAAGCATTAAAAGAAAAATTAAACGGCGCAGAAGTAACCATACAGGTTAAAAGCGGTGCTGCCGGTAAATTTTTCGGTAGCGTTACCAACAAAGAAATTGCGGACAAATTATCAGAACTTGGGTTTGATATAGACAAAAAGAAAATAATATTACAATCCAACATTAAAACGGCAGGCGCTTACCCCGTAACCGTAAAAATTTCACCCGAAGAAACTGCAAAAATCACGGTAAACATTATAAATTAACACTTTTCCCCACCAAAACTTGGTGGGGATTTTTCACATATACTCGTATTCCTTTCATATATTAATTTGTGGCACGAGCAAAATCCGTTGACATTTAATCTTTATTTTCATATAATATTAGTTATGAGTAACGAAAAGAATACTCTTCCTGCAAACGAGAAAGGCAAGAAAAGTAAAAAATTCAAAACTTCGCTGGCGGAAACTTTTGACAGCGAATTTATGGAAAAGGTTAAACCCGAAGAAAAAATACCCGACGCAGACTTTATTGCGCAAAAATCCGATAAGGAAACGCGCAGAAAAATAGTTAAAAGTATTGCTTTCGGAATTAAACCCGAAGAAAAACAAATCGGCAGAAGACAAAAACTTTACAAGGTTCTTTTCACCGTTTTGTTCGTGGTTTTCGTAGTTGGCGTTTTGGCGTTTACTGCATATCGCGACTTCTTTGCATCAGGAAGGGACTTCCCGTCTTGGGGTGAATTAAAGTTAATTCTTAAAGAAAGTTGGCGTTATCTTTTATACGCGCTTTTCGCGCTATTCTTAACGTTCTTCTTTAAAGCGCTTAAACTTTCCATAATGTGCAAGTCTTTGACAAAAAAATTTCACTTTAAGACCTGTTTTGAAACGGCTATTATCGGTTGCTACTACAACAACGTTACACCGCTTGCCGTCGGCGGTCAACCTTTTGAAATTTATCATTTGTCAAAACACGGCGTACACGGGGGCGTTGCCTCGTCAATTCCGATTGCGTCGTTTATGCTCAATCAATTCGCTTTTGTAATTTTGGGCATATTTTTTATTTCCGCTTGGCGAACGAACGACCTAGATATTCCACTTAATCTTTACAACGTTTTGCCCACGACCTTTTACACCCTTGCTATTATCGGGCTTATATGTTGCTTTATGATGCCGTTTTTGGTAGTTTTGTTTTCTTTGATGCCAAAAATCGGCGCAAAACTAGTTCACTTTATTATGTGGGTAGGTAGTAAACTGCGCATAGTCAAAAATCCCAAAGAAACTACCATTAAAACGGTTAAAAACGTTATCCATAACGCGACTTGTCTTAAAAAGATTTGTAAAAATCCGCTCGTGTTTATTTTGAGTTTTCTAGTAAGTTTTCTTGAACACGCGGCAAGCGTTTCCATGGCGTTTTTCGTGTTAAAAGCGTTTGGTTACGACATAACGCAAACTATTAACGGCGTTACTACCGACGTAGGTTTAGTGAAAGAGTGGTTGCAAGTTGCGCAAATTTGTATACTGATTTTTGCATCTATAACGTTTATCCCCACCCCTGGTAACTCGGGCGCGGCTGACCTATCTTTCTTCCTTTTGTTTGAGGTTGGTCTTTACGCAGGTCTTGCGTTCCCCGCAATGGTTATTTGGCGCGGATTTAGTTTTTACAGTTATATAATTATCGGTTTTATTTTTGCGACGTTAAAGAAAAAAGCCGACCACAAACGCGAACAAATGGAACTGCAAGCAGTATCTTCCGACGGCTTTATTTCAGGGCAAGGCGAACAAAAAACTAACCTTGAAAGTTCCACAAAAAATAATAACGGTCAAAACGAATAAAATTAATTATAATAAGATTAAAGGCTTCCTTTCGGAAGCCTTTTTTGTTATATTTCGTTTTCTGGTTTAGTTATCATAGACAAATCCACTTCGTCGCCCGTAATATCTTCATACAAATCCATTGCCGCGCGTACCGCGTCGTCCATATCGATATATTTATATTTAGCGAGCCTACCGAGAAGATATAAATCTTTATATCCCTTTGCCTCTTCTTCATACTTTAAGTAGTGCTGACGGTTTTTCTCTATCGGAATAGGATAGTATGGAATATTTTTACCTTTCTTGAACTTTTTAGGATATTCTTTTACGATAACCGTATTTTCTTTGGGTTCGCAAGTAAACTTTGAAAACTCCGATATTCTAGTAAATTTATGCGACGTCGTATAATTCACCACCGCAGAATCTTGGAAAGACGAAGTTTTTAAGGTTTGGAATTTAAACTTTAAACTGCGATACGGCAGTACACCGTACTTATAATCAAACAGTTCGTCAACACACCCTGTATAAATAAGCGTTCCATCAAGTGGCTTTCCGCTCAAATAAATCACGCCGTCCGATAAAGATATTTCTTTTTTTGCGTCGGTGTGAAGTTTAAGTTTTATACGCGGATGACGCAAAATGTTAGATATAAGATTTGCAAACCCGTCTTTTGGCATATATTGATATTCGTCAACAAAATACCTGTCTTCATACGAAACGTATACGGGAACGCGGTTCATTACTTCTTCACCGAGATGTTCTGGCTTAAATCCCCATTGTTTCATTGTATATATGTAGAAGATATTTTTATAAACGAAATCGGCAAACTCGCGTATTTCCGCGCTTTCGTGCTTCTTTAATTGCAAAATAGGAACTTTTTTATCAAGACCTATTTCTTCAACCAAAACGGATTTAATCCTTTCGGCTTTTTCTTTTGAAAACAAGTCAAAAAGCGAAGTAAGATTAAATGGAACGGGAACGAATTTATCTTTCCTTACCTTTGCTTTAACCCTATGTTCGTATTTATTCCACTCGGTAAACATAGACAAAAAGTCAAAAACTTGCTTGTCGTGAGTGTGGAATATGTGCGGTCCGTAAGGTTGAATAAGTATACCGTTTTTATCCACGCAATCGTAAGCGTTTCCGCCTATCGTATCGCGACGGTCAACTACTATAACGTCCTTTCCGCTTTCTGCAAACAACCTTGCTATCGTAGCGCCTGAAAATCCTGCGCCTACTATTATAATCTTTTCCATAAAATTCCCTTATTTTTTAATTGATTTTACAAACTCGGCAATTCTTTCAGTCGCTTCAATCAAATTCTTCATTGAATAAGCATAAGAACATCTAACGTAATACTTGCCAAATTCCCCGAACGCCTGCCCGGGCACAACTGCAACCTTTTTGCTCGACAAAAGTTCGGTCGCAAATTTTTCACCGTCCATACCCGTACTCTTTACCGACGGGAATATGTAAAACGACCCTTTTGGTTCAAAACAGTCTAGCCCCATTTTAGTAAACGTTTCAAACATAAAACGCCTACGCTTATCATACTCCGCGCACATTTCACGCACGGCAGAATAACCGTCTTCCCTACCTTGCTTTAAACCAGCCAAAGCCGCGTATTGCGAAAATATCGGCGCGCATATGGTCGTGTATTGATGTATTTTTAACATTGCCGCCAAAATATCTTTGGGCGCGCATACGAAACCGATACGCCATCCAGTCATTGCAAACGCTTTTGAAAAGCCGCTTATCAGCACGACCCTGCCGTCCATTTCCTTAAACGACGCTATTGAACAATGCGGTTTACCGTAAGTTAGTTCAGCGTAAATTTCGTCAGAAATAACGAGCAAATCGTGTTTAACGATAATCGGAATAATTTTTTCAATAAACTCTTTTTCCATTACCCCACCCGTCGGGTTATTAGGATACGGAAAAACGACCGCTTTGGTCTTATTAGTAATAACGCTTTCTAACGCTTCGGGCGTAAGTTTAAACCCGTTAGCGCCGTCGCAAGGAACTGACACGGGAACACCGCCTGCAAGTTCAACGCACGGTTTATACGAAACGTAACTTGGGTCGGGGATAAGCACTTCATCCCCTTCGTCAACTACCGCGCGGAGCGCAAGGTCAATCGCCTCGCTTGCGCCGACGGTAATAATAGTATCGTCAGCCGAAAAATGCACGTTAAAATTATATGATAAATACCCCGAAATTTCTTCACGCAATGCAGGCATACCTTTATTAGACGTATACTGCGTATACCCCTTTTTTATTGCTTGAATACCTGCCTCGCGAATATCCCACGGGGTTATAAAGTCGGGTTCGCCCACACCGAGAGAGATAACGTCTTTACTCTCTGCGACGATATCGAAAAATTTTCTAATTCCCGACGGTTTTATATTTTTAGCCCTTTGGCTTACAAAATTTCTCATGCTTGAATAAGTTGCCTTTGGCGTTCTTCGCTGGGCTTGGTTATCTGCCCTTCGATTTTATAACGCTTCAAAATAAAATGCGTAGATACGCTGGTAATTCCGTCAATAACGCTCAAACGTTCAGAGACGAAACGTGCAATGTCGGTTATGTCTTTGCCTTCAACGAATACTGCCAAGTCGAACACACCGCTCATAAGATACAAACTGCTTACTTCTTTAAACGAATAAATTTCTTCGGCGTAACTGTCAAAACCCTTTAATTTTTGGGGCGCGACTTTAACTTCAATAAGCGCTTGCACCTTTTTTTGCGGAAGCGCTTCGGTATTTAATATTGCCGCGTATTTAACAATAACGCCGTCGTCTTCAAGTTCTTTGACGGCTTTTTCAACAGTTTTTTCGTCAGTAGAAGTTATCGCGGCGAGTTGCGCGTAACTGTATCTTGCATTTTCACTCAATAATTCTATAAGATAATTTTTTAATTTTTCCATAATAACCCCTGTGGCAAAATTAACCACTCTTTTATATATTGTACATTTTTGCAACCCGTTTGTCAATACAAAAGTTGATTTAAATCTTTTTATGTGTTACAATAATTTTGCAAAGGAGCATTTATGATACGCATTTGGGCAAAAGTTGTAAAAAACAACAAAATAAAAAAACAGTACGTTTTAGAAAAATCGGAAAATATGGATTACTCTATGTTTTTCGAATATTTGCGTGAAATTTGCGAAAATTTAGATATTGCAACGCCCGTTCTAATTAAAACGCACTTATTTAATTACGCTAAATATAACGTGGTTAGGTTTTCTGCCGACGATTTTATGGAAAGCATTGACTTTGACAAGTTGGTTTTGGAAAATATTTTCGTTTAAGGTTATAATTTTTATGCCCTTGCAAATAATAACTGCGGAGGGATATATGAAGATTACGACCATAATTGCGTTTACGCTTACTATTATCGGCGCGCTCGTCTGGTTGCTTATCGGATTATTTAATTTTAATCTAGTAGGCTTTATATTCGGAATAGGTAGTGCTGCGGTAGTATCGCGTATAATTTATTCTTTGGTTGGTATCTCTGCTTTGTGGCTTATTTTCTACTGGGCGGTTTACCATCCTTTCAGATCAATTGATTAATTCGATAAAGAAAAAAACCGACTTTTAGCGTCGGCTTTTTTCTTTTTTAAACTTTTCTTTTGTTAATAGCAACTATTAACGGAATTCCGAGCGCGTATACGGATACGCCCTGCCCTATACATAAAAACACTACTTGTAAAATATAAACGTATTCACCCGTGCCGTAACACAGCATCCATATAAGTGGCAACAAAAACGCGTTTAAAAGTACGGGGAACAGCCCGCCGATAAACACCTTAACGGCGGTATTTTTTATTATTCTACCCACCGCATAAGTAAGCGTCGCCGCCACCAAAGTTATTAAACTGCCCAAAATTATATCGAATATTGCGCAACCCGTAATCAAATTAGACAGCGCGCAACCTATAAATAACGCAGGTACGGCTTCGGGGAAAATAAGCGCAAGAAGCGTTAACGCTTCGGATAACCTTACTTGTATAGCGCCGCTTGCGATAGGCGCGGTAACTAGCGAAGTAACAGTATAAAGCGCGGCAATAACCCCTGCACGCGTAATTTTTTTTGTAAGTTCTTTCTCTTTTGACATAAAATAAAACCTCTCCATCGGACGGTTAAATTTACGCCGACAAAAAGGTTTAATTATCCTTATTTGCTCGGTTGTTTTATAGAAGTGTTGTCCGAAAACCTTCTTGAAAAGAATTATACCACTTAATAAAAAAGTTTGCAAGCAATCGTAAACCCTTTTTGACATTGACATAAAAAATATATTATGTTACAATATGCTTATAAAAATTAGAGAGAAATTTATGAAAAAATCTTTACCCGTAATTTTAACCGTAATTTTCGGGATAGCGGTATTTTTATTTATAATAACCTTTTCAATAGGCTTGCCTATATATTGCAGGTTTTTTTATTATATGCAAATAGAGCCGTTAGGTATTCCCGAAGCCACGGGGCACAGCGTAGCGCAAATCAAAGCGGCTTATAACCAAGTACTTGACTACTTAACCCTGCCGAACAAAGAGTTTGGCGCAGGCGTATTCGCTTTTTCCAAAGAAGGCGCGGCACACTTTGCCGATTGCAAAGGTCTTTTTACACTTAACACAGTTGCTCTAATATGCTCAACCTTAATAATGATTGCAATTTTAGTGTTAAATAAATTAGGCGTAATAAAACTTTGCCGTCCGTTAGGGTATTCGGTAGCGTTTTTCTCGGCGACTAGTATTTTTGCTTTTTTTGCGATTTTAGGAATAATAGTTGCTACGGATTTTAACAGCGCTTTCGTAACTTTTCACCATTTGTTTTTCCCCGGTAAAGATAACTGGACTTTCGACCCGAGAGTTGACCAAATTATTTCCGCGCTTCCCCAACAGTTTTTTATGAACTGCGCCATATTAATCGGGGCGAGTATTATTTTAATATCACTTGGAATAATTATTTTCCAAATCGTGTTAAAGAAAAAAAGAGCGATTAAAAAGGATTAATTTTAGTTTTTCTATTGACAAAACGTTAAAAATAATATATAGTTTATGTATTAATGAATAGAGGCGCAACCAACATTATAAACGCAAACGGGGCAATTTGTTTGCGCGGGAAAGGGGCGGTTGCCGAAGAAAAGTTTTTTTGCCCATAAAAACTTTATCTGGGTATACGGAAAATATCCGTATAACTGTCACGCAAAAAGCGTGGTGCGCTATTAAATGTTCGGGAACTGTCACGGTATTTAATAGTACCGTGATTTTTTATTGAAAAAATTTTTTACAAAAGGAGAAAGTTATGCTAAACGCAAAAAAGAAACTTTCAGGCAAAGTAATCGCGCTGTTATGCTCTGTCGCGGTTATAATTACGCTACTTATCGTTGCAACTGCTACGGGTGGCGTACACAATATCGTTACTTGTCCTACCTGTAACGGCACGGGACAATACAACGGCAAAGAGTGCTTTAACTGCGAAGGCGCATTACAAGGTATCGGTTCTATTTGGGCGCTTCTTCCCCCGATTATCGCAATCGGTCTTGCGCTAATAACCAAAGAAGTTTATTCTTCACTATTTATCGGTATTCTTTCGGGC
>JAFVTK010000080.1 GCA_017503265.1 Clostridia bacterium
CAATATGCGTGCTATTGCCTTCGGGTGTTGCCTTGTCTTGCTTGCTTCTAAACGCTTAAAATTTGTAAGTACTTAGATAACCAAAAGGTTTATCTCACCTAAAACACTTCGCGAGCCTTGTCTTGCTTGTATCTAATGCTTAAATATAGTTTTTAAGACGTATAAAAAAGGACTGCTAACAAAGCAGTCCTTTTTCATACTCGCTTATAAACGTAACGAAAATAAAAAGGTAAGTAATAGACTTGCCTTTTACGTTTTATCGGTTAGTTTACAATCGTTGTAGTGTTGTTATTGTTGCATAGGCAGTTCCAAGACGAAGTGGTGGTGGAAAGTAGTGCAAGAAGTAACAGCAGTTGAGTTGTGTTTATCGTATTGTTACTCGTCAGTAAAAATAAAAGTGCTATGAGTACTATGTTGTTTGAACTCATACTTTTTACCTCCTTTTGGCAAAAAACGACGTTTATATATTTTATGCGCTAATTATTTCAAAAATTCACACTATGCCGTTTGTTATAATATATGTACAGTTATTAATCAATATATTTTATAAAAGGCGGTAATAAAATGAAAGAAGTTTTACTCGACAGGCGATTGCAAACTATGGTTAAAGATTACGTCCCCAAAGGTGAAATATTAGACGATTTAGTGTGTTTTTTCTCTATTTTTTCAGACTATACAAGGCTACGCATGATTTCTGCGCTAGCAATAAGTGAGATGTGTGTAAGCGACATTTCGGCGTTACTTAATTTAAACCAAACTACCGTGTCCCATCAGTTAAGGTTGCTTAAAAATTTAAACGCCGTTACTACGCGTAGGCAAGGTAAAGTAGTGTTTTATTCGCTCCGCAACGAAGTGCTAAACGACGTACTTTTAAAGGGTGTGGAATTTTTAGGCTATTAACTGCTTGTAAAATACTTTAAAATCGGTTATAATTATAACCGTGGACGTTATACAGGATAAACTTAAACATTTGCCTGAAAACCCTGGTGTTTACGTTATGCTTGACGGGGAAGGGCAAATTATATACGTCGGCAAGGCGAAAAACCTTAAAAACCGTGTAAGGCAATATTTTTTTAATTCAGTCAAAACCGAAAAGGTTATGGCTATGGTTAGAAATATCGCCGACTTTTACTATATAATCGTTCCGAGCGAGATAGACGCGCTCTCACTTGAAAATAATTTAATAAAAAAGCACAAACCGAGATATAATATACTTTTAAAGGATGATAAAACTTATCCGTATTTAAAAGTAGATTTGAAAGAACCTTTTCCGACCTTTAAGATAACGCGCAAAATAAAAAAGGACGGCGCAAGGTACTTTGGCCCGTTTATGGGTGGTGTTTCGGTTAGGGACGTTTTGGAAATTATCAATCTTGCGTACCAAGTCCGCCCGTGTGATAAAAAATTAAACCCCGAAAAATGCGTAAAACCTTGCCTTAATTACCATATTAAAAAATGTTACGCACCGTGCGCGGGGCTTGTTTCCCAACAAGATTATAAGGCGCGTGTAGAAATGGCAATGGATTTTTTGAGCGGTGATATTACTGCGACTGAAAAATTGCTTAAAGAAAAGATGGCAGGCGCTGCTGCGGGCGAAGAGTTTGAACTTGCATTAAAGTATCGCGAAAAACTTTCAGCGCTTGAAAAGATAAAGTTAAAGCGTATAACTTCGCTAAATAAGTTCTTAAACGCCGACGTTATTGCTACTTGCGCAAACGGCATTTACTCGACGGTAAGCCTGCTTATCGTAAGAAACGGGCGTATGCTTGGCGGAAAAAACTTTTCATTTGAAAGCGCCGCGTTATCCGACGGCGACGCGCTCGGTGAATTTATTTTAAGATATTATAAAAACGGCGTAGAAATCCCTGATGAGATTATTGCCGCCGTAGAAATTCCGTCAGCAGACACGGTTGCGGAGTATTTACGCGAAAATTACGGTAGAAAAGTAAGTATTTTGTGCGTTAAACAAGGCGTAAGAAAACAGTTAGCGGATATGGCGGCGGTCAACGCAAACGAACATTTAGAAACCGCCGTTGATAAAATCAAACATAAAACCGATATGACGGTTACCGCGTGCAAGGCTTTAAAAGACAAGTTAAGGCTACAAAACTATCCTAAACGCATGGAATGTTACGATATATCTAACGTTAGCGGTGTGGACAAGGTCGGCAGTATGGTAGTGTTTAACGACGGAGAGCCCGATTTTGATTCTTACCGTAGGTTTAAAATAAAGACTTTTGAAGGTGCGGACGATTATAGGGCGCATCAAGAAATGATGACGCGTCGACTTGAAAGATTGATGAGCGACCCTGATAAGTTCCCCAAACCCGATTTAATTATAATCGACGGTGGTAAAGGGCAACTGTCTTCGGTAAAAGAGATTTTTGACCAAAAGGGCATTAAAGATATAGATTTAATTGCACTTGCCGAAAAGAACGAAGAAATTTATCTTTTAGACAAGTCCGACCCGATAGTGTTAGAAAAGCGGGATTATTGTTTAAAAATGTTGCAACGTATCCGCGACGAAGCGCACCGCTTTGCTATAACTTATCATAGGACATTGCGCGGTAAACGCGCCCTTTCATCCGTGCTTGACGGTGTAAAAGGACTTGGTAAAATCAAAAAGCGCGCGTTACTTGAAAAGTTTAAGGATTTAGGCGGAATAATTAACGCAACCGAAGAAGAATTAAAAACCGTTGACGGTATAGGCGACGTTCAGGCAAAAGCCATAATTGACGTGCTTACCAAAGAAGGATTAAAATGAAATACGATTTATTTATAAGCGATTACGACGGCACACTTGGCGTTGCGCCAAAGAACGACATTGATGCTGAAACGCTTTCGGCAATAAAAAGGTTTACCGATAAAGGCGGTGTGTTTGCAGTTTGTTCAGGGCGAGAAACTTCGTCCATAATGCGCATACTAAAAGCACAAAATCTTAAAGGCGTAGTAGCGTCTTTTCAAGGCGCAAGGATTACCGATATAGAAAGCGGAAAAAATATTTTTAACGGGGGATTGAGCGCGGAAAAAGCGATTGAAGTTTTAGACGCTGTAAGTAGTAGTGGATTAACGCCCATTGCGTACGGAGAGAGCGAACTTTTTATTCAAGCACGCACGCCCTACGTTGAGAATTATGAAAAAGCGGTTGGATTAGTCGGTAAAATCACGGATATTAAAGAAGAAGTTAAACGTCAAAGAGAAAACGTAAGTAAAATATGTTGGCTTGGCGACGATAAAGTGGTTAACGCGGTTGAAAAAGAACTTAACGCGCGCTATAAAGGCGTGGGTGTAAAGTTTAACAGCGGTGCAAAATGTTTGCTTGAAGCAATAAATCCCGATTGCGGAAAGGGCGTTGCGGTAAAATTTATCGCAAATTATTATAATATCCCGTTAGAAAAAGTTTTAGCGGTTGGCGACAGCACTAACGATATTGATTTGCTAGTTGGACCTTGGCACGGGGTTGCGGTAGGCGACGGTAGAGAAGAGTTAAAGGCGGTTGCTGACGAAGTTACCGTTCCGTTTAGGGAAAAACCCGTTAAACTTTTGCTCGAAAAATATTGTCTTGATTGATACATAAGAAAGGTGAAAAAATGACTGAAAAAGAAGTCGGAAAATTTATTGAACAGATTATTGAAAGTGATAAAAGTATTATAGATAACAACGACGTTGGCGGTGAAAAAGTTCTGCCACTTATTGCTCTACGCGGAAAAGTTTTCTTTCCGAAAACACTCTTAAACTTTGACGTGGGGCGCGCAGCGTCTATTTCGGCGGTTGAACAAGCCGTTAAAGACAATTCTGAAATTTTTATAACTTCTCAACGCCGTGCGCAAATTGAAGCGCCTAAAATGGACGATATTTGCAAAGTGGGCGTTATCGCGCGCATTAAGCAAGTGATTAAAATTCAGAATACGGGCAATATGAAGGTAAGCGTAGAAGCGCTTTGCCGTGCGCGCGTAAAAGAACTTATAAGCGCAAAAGGGCACTTTACCGTATTAGTTGAAGAACGCCCGTATATTGCACCGGAAGAAGGTGTAGAGACGGAAGCGTTTTTGCGTGTTGCAAAGAAAGCGTTTTATGAATTTGCATCTACCGATAAGCGTATTTCCAAAGAAATGATAACCACCGTTGAAGGTTTAGTTGATCCTAACGAGTTTATAGATAACGCGCTTTCGGTGGTTAACTTTAAGGAAACCGAAGTGCAGGAAATTTTAGAAACCGACGACACTTTAACGCGTTTACAAGCGTTTAAGAGTTTGTTTGAGCGTGAACTTGAAATCGCAAAAATCGAACGCAAAATAACCGCAAAGGTGCGCGGTAGTATAGATAAAAGCCAAAAAGAGTTTTATTTAAGAGAGCAACTTAAAGCAATTCACTCCGAACTCGGTGAAGACCCCGAAGAAGGCGAAGAGTTGGTTGAGAAGATTAAAAATAAAGGCTTGCCGAAAGACGTAGAAGAAAAAGCGCTTAAAGAAGTAAGCCGATTAGATAAAATTAATCCGTCGTCGCCCGATTATTCGATTATTTTAAACTATTTAGACTGGATTTTAGATTTGCCGTTCAATCAAAGTACGGTTGACACCAAAGACTTATCCAAGGCAAAAGAAATTTTGGATAGCGACCATTTTGGTTTGGAAAAAGTTAAGCAAAGGATCGTAGAATATCTTGCGGTGTTGCAACTTACCAAAGAGATAAAAGGACCTATCCTGTGTTTCGTAGGGCCCCCAGGGGTTGGTAAAACGTCGGTAGCAACGTCTATTGCGCGTGCGCTTAATCGTAAGTTCGTAAGGATGAGTTTGGGTGGCGTTAAAGACGAAGCGGAAATTAGGGGGCATAGAAAAACTTACGTTGGCGCAATGCCTGGTAGGATTATTTACGGACTTAAAAACGCAGGCTCGGATAACCCCGTATTCTTGCTTGACGAGATTGATAAACTTTCGTCGGACATACACGGCGACCCTGCAAGCGCGCTTTTAGAAGTGCTTGACCCCGAACAGAACGTTACTTTTAGAGATAGGTATTTGGAAGTTCCGTTCGACTTGTCAAAAGTTATGTTTATAACCACGGCGAACACGGTTGATACTATACCTTATCCGTTGCTTGACCGTATGGAAATAATAGAACTAACGGGGTATACCAACGAAGAAAAATTGCAGATAGCAAAGCGTTATCTTATTCCAAAGCAGTTAAAGAACAACGGTTTAACCGATAAGAAGTTGGAAATCACCGACGACGGTATTGCTGAAATTATTCAGGGCTATACTATGGAGGCGGGTGTAAGAAATTTAGAGCGTGAAATAGGTAGCGTCGTTAGAAAGGTTGCAACAAAAGTTGCAGAAAAACCTAGGACTAAAAAACAAACGGTAACGGCGGCGGACGTTAACAAATATTTGGGCGTAAAAAAGCATATGCGCGATATTACGCTCGATAAAGACGAAGTAGGCGCATGCACGGGGCTTGCTTGGACTAGCGTCGGCGGAACGACTTTAACCATTGAAGTCGGATTGATGAAAGGCAAGGGCGAAATTTTGCTTACTGGTAAACTTGGCGACGTTATGAAGGAATCTGCGCGCGCTGCGATAAGTTATATTAGAGCGCACGCAAAAACTTACGGCATAGACGAGAGCGTGTTTGAAAATACGGATATACACGTTCACGTTCCAGAAGGCGCAACCCCGAAAGACGGACCAAGCGCAGGTATAACTATGGCAACGGCAATCCTTTCGGCGTTTACTAATAAACCCGTTAAAAAGAGCATTGCAATGACGGGGGAAATAACTTTGCGCGGAAAGGTGTTACCTATCGGCGGACTTAAAGAAAAGGCACTTGCCGCTTATAGACAAGGAATAACGGACGTAATAATCCCCGTGGATAACAAAAAAGACCTTGCCGAAATACCCAAAGAAATACGAAAGAAAGTCAATTTTATTGCCGTCAGCGACGTTTCTGACGTTTTCAAAAAAGCAATAAAGTTTTAAGGAGAATTATGAAGATAAATCAAGCGGAGTTCGTAACCAGCGTTGCAAGCGCGGATAAGTTTTTGAAAACCGATAAACCGATAATAGCCGTTGCAGGAAAAAGTAACGTGGGTAAAAGTTCGCTTATAAATATGCTTGCTAACCGCAAAAAACTTGCAAAAACTTCGGTTACCCCAGGGCGAACGCGACTTATTAATTACTTTGACTTTGGCGAATTTATGCTCGCCGACTTGCCCGGTTACGGCTTTGCAAAGGTCAGTAAAGAAGAAAAGAAAAAATGGGGCGCGCTGTTAGAAAGTTTTTTATCCACTCAAAAAATAGTTTTGCTTTTATCGCTTGTGGATATTCGCCACGACCCGACGGCAGATGATAAAATGATGATAAATTATTTATATCATTATCAAGTTCCGTTTGCGCTCGTTGCGACAAAAGCGGATAAACTTGGTAAAACGAAAATAAAACCGCGCATTAAAGAAATTGCAACAGATTTAAGGGTAGGGTTTGCGGACGTAACCGCATCTAGCGCCGAAACAGGTTACGGCAAAGACGATATTTTAAGAATAATAGAACAAGCAATTAGCGTAGATAGTTTAGAAGAATAAACCAAACCGCCGACAAAGTATTTTGTCGGCGGTTTGGTATTGTAGCAGATTTTTATGAGAAAGTTTTGCCAAAACCAGAGAAGGCGTATTAGATAGTTTATTTTTGTTTGTAGATTTATGCTTGTCCGTCAAGACGGTCAGACACTAAATGGTAAGTTGAATTTTCTTTTATTATACTACGCGATACGCGTATTGTCAACGCATTTCGCGTAGTTTGTGCTAAAATTTTTATATGATAAAGTTTTCAGAAAGATTGAAAGAAATTAGGAACGAAAGAAAATTAACGCAAAAAGAAGTGGCGAAGCAGTTAAATATTTCAACTACTTGTTATGCTGGTTACGAGCAAGGTTATAGAGAGCCTGATTATCAAACGTTAAGAAAAATATGTAAATTTTTTAACGTAACTTCTGATTATTTATTAGGTTTAGAAGATTAAAAAAGACCCGTCAGGGTCTTTTTCTTTTGTTAGGATATTAATCAATTTTTTCGCCGTAAAGTTTTTCGCGCATACGGGGTAGGGCGGTTTCCGCGCTACCAAGTGGCTCTAACGCGTTGCGGTAATCGTGCTTATCGCAAAATCTTTTAAGTTCGGCTCGAAGTCTTTCCATATTGCGTTTTTGAACGCCACCCAAAATTTTAACGTATTCTTTGGCAACGAAGCCTGCCGAACGGGAATAACGTAAAAGTTCTGCGTAGTGGTGCAGACAAAAACCTTTGGACTTTATAAGCGTCTTAAAAAAGTCGCGTTCGCGTTCAAACATTTGCGCAATGGTTTTATAATATTTAACCATACTTTCTTGAACGTAATCGCAAAGTACGCAAGTAGTGGCTGTTTTGTCAAGCGCTTGGGCTTGTTTTATTGCTGCGCGCACGCTTTTCTCGTCAGAAATGATTTTTTGCAAGTTATCAACGCGTGTGCCGATTTGTAGGGCAACCGAAAGTTTGTTTTGCCTTGAAAAAAGCATATCGAAGTGGCGGGCGCAAAAACCTTTATTGCCCACTTTTATTCGGGTATTATCTTCCATTACCGCGTCGTTTAAAAACTCGTGCAAAAATTGTTCTTCAACCACTTTTTGAATTTCGCAAAGCGGACACTCGCAGTCAACTTTAAATTTTTCTTTTATTAAACCTGTATCAATATGGTACGCCATAAATTTATTGTAACAAAATTTACTTAAAATTACAAGCGAACGATTGAATTTTTTTAGCGTGTGTGCTACAATATTATTCGATTAATCGGTAAGGAGATTAAAAAAGATGAAAAGAGACATAATTGATTTGTACGCTTATTATGGTTTAACTCGTCCCGAAGGCGGACAGGGTTATTTGACTTGCTATACACTTGACGATTATTCGTTTTGTGCAGGTCGTACGCGCCCCGCAATGTTGGTAGTTGCTGGTGGCGGTTACAGTAACGTTTCGGGTAGGGAAAAAGAACCTATTGCAATGTCTTATATGAGTAAAGGTTTTAATACTTTTATTCTTGAATATTCTGTTAAACCTTTATCTTATCCTACGCAACTTATTGAAGGTTGTATGGCTGTTGCTTATATCCGTGAAAATGCTGAAAGTTTGCACGTTATTGAAGACAAAATTTGCGCTATCGGTTTTTCCGCTGGTGGACACCTTTGCGGTATGCTTGCAACTCTTTACGCTGACCAAGACGTTAAAAACGCGCTTGGCGAACACGCTAATAATTGCAAACTTGACGGTGTAATTTTTGCTTATCCCGTGCTTTCTGCTTACGGCAAAATTCATCAGGGTAGTATCGTGAATATTACGGGCGGAAACGAAGAACTTCGCAAAAAAATGGATATACCTAAAATGGTTGATGAAAACAGCGTTCCTGCGTTTATTTGGACGACTGTAAACGATAACTGCGTTCCTAGTGAAAGTAGCCTTTTAATGGCTATGGCGTATAAGGAAAAGGGCGTTCCGTTTGAACTGCATATGTTTGAAAACGGTGTTCACGGCTTATCGCTTTCAAATGAAGAAACTGCGCCTCCGACAAGTCAACACGCGCACGTTAACGTTCCCGTTCAACAATGGTTGGATTTATCAATAGTTTGGCTCAATTATAAGGGTTTTGTTATTAAAAATAAATAGGAGAATAAATGTCTAAAAAGTTAGGTTTTGCGCTCGGTGCGGGCGGTAGTCGCGGTGTTGCGCACATAGGTTTTTTAAAGGCTATGGAAGAAGCGGGGATAGTTGCCGATTTCGTTGCGGGTACGTCAATGGGGTCGGTGGTCGGGGCGTGTTATTGCTCGGGATATTCCGCTGATTATATGAAAAAAGAAGTTGAAAAATTGACCGTTTCGGATATTTTTGACTTGTCTATAAATCCTATAAAAAACGGTGCGCTTTTGCGCGCGCAAAAAATGCGTAAAAAAATCGCGTCGTATTTTACTAAAAACCCTACTTTTAGCAGTTTGAAAATTCCGTTTCGTAGCGTTGCGGTGGATTTGATTTCGGGCAACTTAAAAGTGTTTACGGGTGAAGACGACGTGGCAGAAGGCGTTGCTGCAAGTTCGTCTATTCCTACTATTTTTAAACCCGTTGAAAAAGACGGTATGTTGTTGGTTGACGGTGGCGTAAGATGTCGCGTTCCTATCGAGCAAGTTAGGGAAATGGGTGCGGAAGTTGTAGTTGCCGTTGACGTTTTAGGTAAAATCCGCCCCGTAACTAAAAAACTCAATTTATTTGCAATATCGTTTAGGGTTTTTGATATCATGGACGACGATATTACTGCACGCAAGATTAAAGAGTTAAACGCAGATTTGTATTTAACGCCGGACCTTGGCGATATGACGCCTTATCAATTCAAAGGTATTGAAAACGCCTATAACGTCGGTTACGAGTTAGGCAAGGCAAACGTTGAAAAAATAAAAAATCTTATAGTTTAATTTGCGCGCTCAATAAAAAATAATAAAAACTTATTGTATAGGCTTAAAAATCGTTGATATTTTTCAAGTTTTATGATATTATATTCAAGCGATTTGGGAAAAGTTTTTTCGTTCGCTTGATAAAATGCTGGTGTGGCTCAGTCGGTAGAGCAGCTGATTCGTAATCAGCAGGTCAGCGGTTCAAGTCCGCTCACCAGCTCCATAGAAAACACCTACACTTTTGTGTAGGTGTTTTTTGTTTGATGATTTGTAGCGGACTTGAATTAAGGAGAAAATTGCTTGCAATTTCCCGTAAGGGTAAACGATGGACACCCATCGTTTATCGGGTATGGGCGCACAGGCGCCAAGTCCGCTCACCAGCTCCATAGAAAAAAGAGAGTAGGAAGCAACCTACTCTCTTTTTTTATGCGCGACGGCAAGCGTCGCGAGAACCGCCGAAGGTCAGCGTCTGCTCCGTTTTACTGCGCAGGGCTAGCGTGCCAAGCGGTAATTATTTTTATAAATCTTATTTAGTTATATCTATTGAAAAAATCTTTGCTTTTTGAGAGCCGTGCGTTTCCTCAGCGCAAAATAAAAGTTCTTCAACTTCAGCGTTAATAGGAATTAAAACGAGCCTTTGAAAATTATCTTTAACTTTAATCGTTTTTATAGTCCCGTTACATTTAACTTTAACGGTAAAGTTTTTAACTAAGGAAGAGGGCGTTTTAACCGAAACTTCACCGCAATTTTTATAACACGTTAAGGGGAAGTTTTTTAGTTTTGGGTGTGGCGTTTCTTTTCGTAAAAAATCGCTATCAAATATAAATCTTATATATTTACAATAAGTTTTTTTAATTGAAAAAGAAATTTCTTGTCCTAAATCTAAAATTTTTCCATTTTGTTCGCCATTAAGGTCGCGCTCAATGCCGTTTGAAAACTTTATAGTTTGGTTGCGCTTGGTGGAAAGAAGCATTAAGTCGTCAAACAAAATTTCTTGTTGTAATTCGTCAATGTATTTTTGCCCTACCTCACGAGCAGAAACGCTGTATTTTTTTGCTATTGCCACAGCATTTCCAACAGCTTGCCCGATAACACAACAAGTTATTATTACTCGCGTTGAAGAAAGTGCAAGATGTGTAACGCTGACGTTTCTACCAGCAAAGAAAAGGTTATTGATATTTTTTGAATATACTACGCGATAAGGTATAGGATAGGGCGCTTTAAGTATAGTTTTAACGTTTGGTTCAGTTCCATAAAAACCATCAGGGTTATGGTCGTCCAAACTCCAACCACCGTAAGCAATTTCGTCATTAAAGTGGGTGGCGTTAATAAGGTCGTTTTCGGTTAAAACGTAATCGCCAACGTATCGACGGGTTTCACGTTTCCCAGCAAGAAAACCCACCCAGTCAAGTGTCCAACCGCTTTTGCCTTGGGTAGCTTCAACCATTTGAGAGTATGTGCTAAAAGCAAGAGAGATAAGTTCGTGGTTGATTTTGTCGGCGTCTTTTAATGCATCTTTATTTCCACCAAGTTCAAGCCACCAAAAGTTTTGGCAAGTGAAGTCGGTGTTGTTAAAGTTTATTCTTTTATTTAAAGAATTTTGGTCGGGTTTATTTTCAAAGGGGAAAGGCGTATTAGAAACTTGTTTATCTGTTTTTCTAAGTTGAAAAAGACAACTGTTTCCCATAGTTTTGTTATCTTTAACGTCTTTTGCGTGCGGTTCGCCGTAGTCTTCTTTACTTTCTCTGCCTTGCATTGTTAAAGCGTTTGTAAATTCGGATAAAACGCAGTCGCCAGAGCAGTCTGCAAAATATTCAGCATAGACGTTAAAAGTGTTATAACTTGCAAGTTGCCATGCCTTAATAGATTTGATTTTTCCGTTTTCACACTTCGCACCCATGCAAGTTGTGCCAAGCAAAAGTTTAATATTTTTTTCGCTTATAACTTTGTTATAGAGGACTGCGTCGAAAAGACTATAATTCATTTCTGGGTTATAGTGCATATTGTCAAGTGCAATTTCTTCAATTAAACCGCCTTCACGGTATTCTGGAAAGTGTGTGCTAACCCCGCGTGGCCACATCCGAATTTCACTTGAAGCGTTGCCCCCAAGAACGTTTCTATCGTGTATTAGAATAACTTTAACGCCCTTTCTTGCAGCAGATATTGCAACACAAATTCCACTCATGCCACCGCCGATAACGCAAAGGTCCGCATTAAGTTTTATACTTTTCATATTATACCCCTTGAAAAATTTTTTCAAGTATAGTATAATACATATAAACAATAAAATAAATGTGTAAAATGGTGTAAAAACTATGAAATCTAACACAAAACTTAGTGCAGAAGAAGTGGTTTCGGGATATATTGATTTTTTAAGCGAACGTGGGTTTACCGTGTCGCTTTGTGATCTTGATCCTATTTTTCATTGTTGTTATGATAGTTTGATGCTCTATTTGGGGCATAAAACAGAGTTTTGTTTAAGGGTTAAAGAGAATAAAAAGCCACTTTGTATTGAATGGCAAAAACAACTTATAAACCAAGTGAGTTTTGATAATTTTGGACCGTTTGTGTGTTTTGCTGGGGTAAGTGAATATGTTTTTCCTATTGATTACGAAAACAAGAGATACGGAATAATTTGTCTTTCAAAAAACGCTGATAAAGGGAAAGTGAATTTAGATAAAAATCTTGCTAAAACTATTATATTACCACTTTGTTATGCCTTTGAAAAACTTATTAAGCAAATAGAAGAAGAGTATTTTTTACAAAAAGAATTGTCAGCCCGTGAAAAAACCTATTATCAAATTCTTAATTATATTGCAAACAACTTAAATAGAAAAATAACTATTAAAGATATATGCGATATAACCCATTATTCTCAAACTTACGTTAGTAGAGAATTCAAAAGGTTAAACGGGAAAAGCTTAATTGATTACGTTTTAGATTTTAAGATTAAAACGGCAAAAAAGTTTTTAGAAAAAACAAATCTTTCGATTTCGGATATAGCATTTAAAGTCGGTTATGAAAACCCTAACGACTTTACGAGCATATTTAAAAAGAAGGTTGGCTTAAACCCCAAAAAATATCGTGAAAATGAAAAGAAAAGATAAAAAAATTACCGCTTAGCAGTTGCCAAGCGGTTTTAGTTTTTTTAAAGGTTTATGTTTGGTATTCCGTTAAAGCCTTTTTGAAGTTCTTCTTCGGTGGGAACGTAATCGGTCATTTTACCGTCGTGGAATTTTTCGTATGCATACATATCGAAGTAACCTGTTCCAGTAAGCCCGAAAAGTATAGTCTTTTCTTCGCCTGTTTCTTTGCACTTCATTGCTTCGTCTATTGCTACGCGTATTGCGTGTGAAGATTCGGGGGCGGGCAAAATACCTTCAACCCTTGCAAACTGTTCGGCAGCCATAAATACTTCGGTTTGTTTAACCGTCGTTGCTTCCATAAGACCTTGATGATAGAGTTCTGAAAGGGTAGAAGTCATACCGTGGTAACGCAAACCGCCTGCGTGGTTAGGTGCAGGAATAAATCCGCTACCCAAAGTGTACATTTTTGAAAGTGGACAAACCTTACCGGTATCGCAATAGTCGTATGCATATTTTCCGCGCGTAAGCGACGGGCAAGACGCAGGCTCAACTGCGATAAATTTGTAATCGGCTTTGCCTTGCAATTTTTCTACCATAAACGGCGCAATTAAACCGCCAAGGTTACTGCCACCGCCCGCGCAACCGATAATTATATCAGGTTTAACGCCGTATTTATCCATAGCGGTTTTGGCTTCTAATCCGATTACTGATTGATGTAGAAGTACTTGGTTTAATACGCTACCTAAAACGTAGCGGTAGCCTTCGGTAGACGTTGCCGCTTCAACTGCTTCGGAAATAGCGCACCCAAGAGAACCGCTAGTGCCGGGAAATTCGCTTAAAATTTTTCTACCCACGTTAGTGGTTTCTGACGGCGACGGGGTAACGTGCGCGCCGTAAGTACGCATTACTTCACGCCTAAACGGTTTTTGTTCGTAAGAACATTTTACCATATACACTCTGCAATCAAGTCCAAAATACGAACAAGCCATTGAAAGAGCCGTGCCCCATTGACCTGCACCAGTTTCGGTGGTAACGCCTTTTAAGCCTTGTTGTTTAGCATAGTATGCTTGCGCTATTGCCGAGTTCAATTTGTGTGAACCGCTTGTGTTATTGCCTTCAAATTTATAATAAATTTTCGCAGGCGTGCCAAGCGCTTTTTCCAAGCAATATGCGCGTACCAACGGGGCGGGGCGATA
>JAFVTK010000081.1 GCA_017503265.1 Clostridia bacterium
CAAGAAGGCTAGTCGTTCACTCTGCCGAAGACGTGGGTATGGCTGACCCCAACGCGTTGGTCGTTGCGACAAGCGCGCTTACGGCGTATCAAAATTTAGGTTTACCAGAAGGGCTTATCCCCCTATCCGAAGCGATTATTTACGTTTGCGAAGCGGAAAAATCAAATTCGGTGGTTGAAGCAATGTACGCCGCCGAGGCCGACGCGGTTAACGTTAAAGACGATACCGTACCCGCTCACCTTAAAAATTACGAGTTTGCAAGCAAAGAAGACAAACTCAACAAGGGCAATTATAAATATCCGCACTCGTACGGCGGATACGTTGAACAACAGTATTTGCCCGACTCACTTAAAGATAAGGTTTATTATAGTCCCAAAAACAACGGCTATGAAAACGTTATAAAAGAAATAAGAAAAAGAAAAGGCAAAAAAGACTAATGCAAGCGCTTAAAGAGTTGTATAAAATAGGCATAGGACCTTCAAGTTCACATACGATAGGACCGGAAAGGATAGCCAAGTTCGTTCAAGAAAAATACCCCGACTGTACGTTTAAAGTCACGCTTTACGGTTCTCTGTGTTTTACAGGAAAAGGGCACGGCACGGACAAAGTATTAAAAAAGGTTTTGGGTGAAAACACGGAAATTATTTTTGATAAGTCTGTGGGGATAAACGATTTACCGCATCCCAACACCCTAGACGTTTTTGTTTTTAAGAAAGGGGAACAAATTAATAGGGTGCGTGCATATTCGATTGGTGGCGGTAGTATTAAAATAGACGGGGTGGAATTTGTAGAGCCAGAAAGTGTATATAAGTACAGCAAGTTTACCGATATCAAAAATTACGTTAATGAAAATGGAATAAGGCTTTGCGACTACGTTTACCAAACAGAGCCGAACGTAAAAGAATTTTTAAAAGAAATTTGGGCGGTAATGAAGGCTTGTGTGGAAAGCGGACTTAAAAAAAGCGGGGTTTTGCCAGGTGGTCTTAACGTCGCTAAAAAGGCAAAGTACATTTTTGAAAGCACGGATATTTTCGTTAGGGATTCGTTGCTTAGAAATAAACTTACTTGCGCTTACGCGTTGGCTGTTGCTGAAGAGAACGCTGATAACGGTACAATCGTCACTGCGCCTACGTGCGGTGCTGCGGGCGTGTTGCCTGCCGTACTGTATTACGCATATAAAAACGAGCACGTTTCGGAAGAACTTATTATAGACGCACTTGCTACGGCAGGGCTAATAGGCAACGTGGTAAAAACTAACGCTTCAATAAGCGGAGCGGAGTGTGGTTGCCAAGCCGAAATAGGAACGGCGTGCTCTATGGCTGCGGCTGGAATCGGTGAAATTTATTCGCTGTCAGTTGACCAGATAGAGTGTGCGGCAGAAGTCGCAATGGAACATAATTTGGGGCTTACTTGCGACCCTGTTTTGGGGCTGGTGCAAGTGCCTTGTATAGAAAGAAATACTATGGCGGCAATGCGCGCATTTGATTCCTTCTGTGTAGCGTATTATCTTGCACCTATGCGTAAAATTTCCTTTGACGTTATCGTTAAAACAATGTATGAAACGGGCAAAGACCTAAATCATAAATATCTTGAAACCGCTCGTGGCGGTATCGCAAAAAATTATAAATTAAATCAAAAGGACTAGACTATGGATTATTCAGTTAAACTTTCAAAAGAATTCGGCTTGCGTGCCGACCACTCGGCAAACATTATTGCACTTATAGACGAGGGAAACACCGTTCCGTTTATTGCAAGATACCGTAAAGAAATGACGGGCTCTTGCGACGACCAGAAACTTCGTGAAATCTTCGATAGATTGAAATATTTAAGAAATCTTGACAAAAGAAAACAAGAAATTGCCGACTCAATTACAGAGCAAGGCAAGATGACTGACGAGATTATGATTGCGCTTGCCGGTGCTGAAACGCTAACCGAAGCCGAAGATATTTATAGACCGTTTAAGCAAAAGAGAAAGACGCGCGCGTCAGTTGCTACTGAAAAAGGACTTGCTCCGTTTGCCGAATTTATTTTGGCGCAAGACGGTGGCTCGGTTATGGAAGAAGCGGCTAAATATATTAGCGAAGAAAAAGGCGTGGAAAACGTAGAACAGGCTATTGACGGCGCAAAAGATATTATTGCGGAAAGAGTAAGCGACGACGCAGAACTCCGCAAAACGTTGCGTAAAAAGATTTTTGACGTGGGCGAACTCTCTTGCAAACTTTTAGAAGCGGAAAATGCTAAAACCTACGATATGTATGCAGAGTATAGCGAAAAAATTAGCAAAATCCCTTCACATAGAATACTTGCGGTTAACCGTGGCGAAAAAGAAGAGTGCTTAAAAGTTTCGGTTACGGTAGATACCGAAGCGTTTATCGACGCTATTAAAACCGTTTACGTTAAAGGTAGCGGTGAGGCGGCGGATTTAGTCGCGGACGCGTGTGCTGATGCGTATACCCGCCTTATTTTCCCGTCGGTAGAGCGTGAAGTTAGAAGCGAACTTACCGAAAAGGCATGCGAGCAGGCTATAAAGATGTTTGAGGTAAACCTTCGTCCACTTCTTTTACAACCCCCGCTTAAAGGAAAGATTATTTTAGGACTTGACCCTGCATACCGTACGGGGTGCAAAATTGCGGTTGTAGATAGTGAAGGTAATGTTTTAGATACCGCGGTAGTATTCCCAACGCCACCGCAAAACAGAATTGAAGAAGCAAAAAAGACTTTGCTTGCGCTTATTGAAAAACATAACGTTTCGGTTGTTTCTATCGGAAACGGAACGGCAAGTAAAGAAAGTGAAATTTTCGTTGCTAATATGATAAAAGAAAGTGGCAAAGATTTATCTTACGCCGTAGTCAACGAAGCAGGCGCATCCGTTTATAGCGCAAGTAAACTCGGCGCGGAAGAATTCCCCGATTACGAACCTGCGCAAAGAAGCGCGGTTTCTATCGCAAGAAGATTGCAAGACCCACTTGCAGAACTTATTAAAATTGACGTTAAGTCTATCGGGGTTGGTCAATATCAACACGATATGCCCGAAAAAAGACTTGAAGAAGTTTTGGGTGGTGTAGTTGAAGATTGCGTTAACAGCGTAGGTGTTGACCTTAACACTGCTTCGGCAAGTTTACTTTCTTACGTTGCAGGCTTAAATAAAGGTATCGCAAAAGAAATTATTGCTTACAGGGCAAAGCAACCGTTTAGCCGTAGGGAAGACCTTTTGAACGTTAAAAAACTTGGCGCAAAAGCGTTTGAACAATGCGCAGGATTTTTAAGGATAGTCGGCGGTAACGTTTTGGATAACACGGGTGTTCACCCCGAAAGTTATCCCGCGGTAGAAAAACTGCTTGCGTTTACTGGATATACGTTAAGCGATGTTGCAGGCGGTAAGATAGGCGACATTAGGGCAAAGATAGAAGAAAAAGGTTGGGACAACGCTGCAAAAGAGTGTGGCGTAGGCGTTCCCACCGTACAAGATATCGTAACCGAACTTTTAAAGCCTGGTAGGGATATCCGTGATAGTTTGCCTAAGCCTATTTTAAGAAGCGACCTTATGGATTTAGCAGACCTTAAAGAAGGTATGGAAATAAACGGCACGGTTAGAAACGTTATTGATTTCGGCGTGTTCGTTGATATAGGCGTTCACCAAGACGGTTTGGTGCATATTTCGCAAATTTCCGATAACTATATTAAACACCCGTCCGACGTTTTAAAGGTTGGCGATTTGGTTAAAGTTAAGGTTCTCGGTGTCGATACGGTTAAGAAAAAGATTTCGCTCACTATGAAGACGGCAGATTTACCGCACGGAATAGCCGTAGCAAATCAAAAGACAGATAGAGAAAGAAAGCAAGGCAAGCGCGACGCGGAAAAGAAGAAAAACGAAAAGAAACAAATGACTAACGACGAACTCCGCGAACTTTTGATGAAAAAATTCGGCAGATAATCATTTATCTTTGCGCAAAATGTAGATTAAATTTAGAGTATGAAAAATAAAAAGTGCCTCTCGGCACTTTTTATTTTATAGGTGTAAATTTTTCAAATATTATATTTTTAGCGTAAGGTTTAACCTTTTCAGCGATTTGCTGGTTTGTAACCGTCCAAGTTATTACGGGGATATTTTTAGTCTTACTTTTCGGAAGCGGTAAATCTACGTAAGAATAACTGATAAAGTCGGGTTTAATCAAAAAGTTAAAGGGCATATTTTTAAGAACGTAACGGTAAAACGCTTTTTCTTTTTTGCAATGAGATTTGGTCGCTAAAATTCCCCTTATAAATTCTGGTGCAAGTTTTTTAATTTTTTTAATAATCATAGGGTTAAAAGATTGAACGGCAAATTCGCCGTCGTAACTTTTTAAGCGTTCTACCGCTTTATCAACGAAAGTTTTGTCGGGCTGATTTTTAAATTCGATAAGAAGCGGAACGCGCCCGTTTACTAAACTTAGAACTTCGTCAAAAGTGGGTATCTTTTCGTCACTTTCTTTTAGGCGCAGTTCTTTAAGTTCTTTTGCGGTTTTGTTATAGATATATCCGTCAGCCCCCGTCATACGCTTTAATAGAGCGTCGTGAAAAGAAAAAAGAACCCCGTCGCTTGACGAATAAATATCTATTTCGATAGGGTAGCCGTTTTTAGCCGCGTTTTCGTATGCGACAAGCGAATTTTCTATAACGTCGCCACCCCAAAGACCGCGGTGGGCGATAGGTTTAGTTAATAACCAACTGTCTTTATTTATTCTCATTTTAACACCGTTTTCAAATTAGTTGCAAAAATCTTAACAATATTATATACTATTTATTGTATTTTTTATTATATAGTAAAAGGAATATTATGTCAAACAGCAAAGAGAACGTAAGAAATTTTTGTATAGTCGCGCACATAGACCACGGCAAAAGCACGCTTGCAGACCGTTTAATGGAAAAAACGGGACAGGTAAGCGAGCGCGATATGGAAGAGCAACTGCTTGATTCTATGGATTTGGAGCGCGAAAGGGGTATAACCATTAAACTTACGCCCGTTAGGATGTTTTATAAAGCAAAAGACGGAAAAGAATACGTCTTTAATCTTATTGATACCCCGGGACACGTCGACTTTACTTACGAAGTTTCGCGTTCATTAAAAGCGTGCGAAGGTGCGATTTTAATAGTAGACGCAACGCAAGGCGTACAAGCGCAAACGCTTGCTAACGCATACCTTGCTATTGATAACGATTTGGAAATTATGCCCGTTATTAATAAAGTGGATTTGGCATCTGCTCGCCCTGACGAAGCGGCGCGCGAACTTGAAGACATTTTGGGCGTAGACGCATCCGACGCGCCAAGGATTTCCGCAAAGACGGGATTTAACGTTGAAGAAGTTTTAGAGCAAATTATAACCAAAATCCCTGCGCCAAAGGGAAGCGAAAGCGAGCCGTTAAAAGCGTTAATTTTTGATAGTTATTACGATAATTTTAAGGGCGTAATTTGTTTCGTGCGCATTATGGACGGGGAGGTTAAAGTCGGCACGAAGATTAAAACCTTTATGTCGGATAAACAGTTTGACGTAACCGAAGTGGGCGTTTTCTCCCCCAAAATGCAAGTTAAAGACAGTTTGTCGGCAGGGGAAGTAGGATATATTGCAGCAAGCATTAAAAGCATAGAAGATACAGCCGTCGGCGATACGATTACGTCGGTTGATAACCCAGCGAAAGAGCCACTTTCGGGTTATAAAAAGGCTCTACCTATGGTTTTCTCTGGCGTATTTCCACTTGACGGCAGTAAATTTAACGATCTTAAAGATGCGCTACTTAAATTGAAATTAAACGACGCGGCACTCTCAATCGAACCTGATAATTCGGCTGCACTTGGCTTTGGTTTCCGTTGCGGATTTTTGGGGCTTTTGCATATGGACGTTATACAAGAGCGAATTGAGCGCGAATTTGATTTAGAAATAATTACCACCGCGCCGTCCGTTTCCTACAAAGTTTACAAAACAGACGGAACTCAAATGATTATTGAAAACCCCACCCACTTACCACCCGTAACCGAAATTGATTATATGGAAGAACCCGTAATCAACGCAAGTATTTTTACTCCGCCTGATTACGTTGGTCCGATTATGGAATTGTGTCAGTATAAACGCGGCGTTTATAAAGACATGGTGTATCTTGATAAAACTAGGGTAGAATTAAAATATACGTTACCGCTTAACGAGATTATTTACGACTTTTTCGACAGCCTAAAATCGCGTACGAAAGGATACGCTTCGTTTGACTATGAGATTTCGGGTTATCAAAGAAGCGACCTTGTAAAATTAGATATGCTTTTAAACGGTGATATTTGCGACGCGCTCTCAATAATCGTGCATAAAGACAAGGCGTACGAGCGCGGTAGACAAATTGCCGAAAAACTTAAAGACGTTATTCCCCGTCAAATGTTTGAAATTCCTATTCAAGCAGCCGTCGGTGGAAAGATTATTGCGCGCGAAACGGTCAAGGCGTACAGAAAAGACGTTCTTGCTAAATGCTACGGTGGCGACGTAACTAGGAAGAAAAAACTTCTTGAAAAACAAAAAGAAGGTAAGAAAAAGATGCGTTCAATCGGAACTGTTGAAATTCCGTCCGAAGCGTTTATATCTATACTTAAAACTGATAACGATAGGTAAAATTATGGCAGGAATTTACGTTCACGTTCCATTTTGTAAACAAAAATGCACATATTGCGATTTTGCGTCTTTTCCCCGTGAGATAGGCAAGGCGGAAAGTTATTTTGCTTGTCTATACCGCGAGATTGAAGGGCGCGCAAAGCAATACCCAAGTAAGATTATTGATACTATCTATATCGGCGGTGGTACGCCGTCGGTGGTGGATGCAAAATTTATTGCAGGCGCTATAAGGCAAATTAAAAAGTGCTTTACCGTTAAAAAGGATGCCGAGATCACCATTGAACTTAATCCCGGTACGGTTGACCAAGATAAAATAAAAACTTATAAATCGGTTGGGATAAACAGATTTTCGTTAGGACTTCAAACGGGGTTTGACGATCAACTTAAAAGACTTAACCGCGTACATACCGCAAAAGACTTTTTGCTATGCTGTAATATGCTTAAAGGTGAAAATTTAAGCGCGGATATTTTACTTGGACTTCACGACCAAGATTTAGAGCAAGTTAAAAAAAGTGTGGATTTAGCCCTTGCGGGTGGTGTAAAACACCTTTCGGTTTATGCGCTTACCCCAGAAGTAGGTACGCCTATTTATACCGATTATCTTAACGGTGAACTTTTATCCGACGACGAAGTTGCCGATATTTACGACGGTATTAGAGAATACTTAAAAGAAAAGGGCTTTGACCGTTACGAAGTTTCTAACTTTGCCAAAGACGGGTATTATTCAAAACATAATATGAATTACTGGCGACGCGGGGAATATATCGGAGTGGGCGTATCGGCAAGCAGTTTTTGTGACGGTAGGCGTTTTACCAACACGTTTAGCGTAGATGAATATATGAACGCGGTAATATATAACAAGTCGCCGGAAATTTCTTCTGACGTTATAGAAGGCGACGACGCTAAGTTTGAGTTCATTATGCTTGCTCTACGCACTACAAAAGGGTTAAACGTGAAAGAGTATAATAAATTATTTGACGCTGATTTTGATATTGAATATAAAACCGTTTTGGATAAAAAAATGCGTTTTATGGAAAGAGACGGTGAAAATTTAAAAATTAAAGACGAGTATTTATACGTTCAAAACGATATAATTTTAGCGTTTATGAAGAACTAAACGTTTTCTACAAAAACAAGCAAAAACAACTAAATTCTTACTTAAACGGCTTTTTCTTCCGTGTTATGATTTTTTAGCGCGGAGGCAAAGATGACCGTTTATATTGAGTACGTTATCATTGATAATTTGGTGATAGACTATCTTATGTTAAAAGCCACCTTTGCGCTAACTGGTTTAGACTTTAAGCGGGGTAGGCTTTTTCTTTGCGCTTTTTTAGGCGCAATGGTTGCGCTTATATATCCACTTATACAAATTGCTGTAATATCAACTTTAATAAAAATTTTAAGCGGATTTTTAATAACTTTACTTGCTACAAATTATCGCTCTAAAAAAGAGTATTTTATAGTTACCGCATTATTTTTTTGCTATACCTTTTTAACGGGTGGCGCAATAATGGGCGTTTATTCGGTATTAGGAATAGATTATTCGTCAGAGTATTCGATAGCGCTTATGGTTTTGCCCGTTTATTTAATTTTGCGCATAGTGTCGTCGGTGATAAAGTTTATTTACAGGCGACGGCACGTTGTTTCTGCAACTTTTAACGTAACGCTTTGCGTGGGTGAAAACAAGGTTTCGGGTAAAGGGTTTTTCGATACGGGCAACGCGCTTTACGACGGAGATAGTCCAGTTATCGTATGTGGAAAAAGGTTTGCAAAAAATCTAATCGGCAAAGACTTTTACAAAGTAAAAATGAAAAAAATTAAAGTAAATACCGTTTCGGGGGGAACGGAAAATATTGCCTTTCGGCTTGACGAATTAGTGATATATATTTGGGACGAGCCGAATATATTTAATAACGTAACCCTTTGCGTTGCGGGCGTAGGTGTGGGCGAAGGGTACGACGTAATTTTACACCCTGCGCTAATGGAGGAGATATATGATAATAAACGTATTTTCAAAACTCAAAAAGTTTCTTAACAAATTTTCTTTAAGTGAAAATTTATTGCGCTTTATCGGCGGTGGCGAAGTTTTACCCCAACCGTATTCGGCGGAAGAAGAAGCCGAAATGGTTTCAAAACTTGGCGCGGGGGAAAAAGACGTGCGCGATAAACTTGTAGAACATAATTTGCGATTAGTCGTTTACATAGCAAGGCGTTTTGAAAATACCGGCGTTGACCTTGACGACTTGGTGTCGGTTGGGACGATAGGCTTAATCAAGGCGGTAAATTCTTTTAACGCCGATAAAAATATAAAACTTGCCACTTACGCGTCAAGGTGTATCGAAAACGAAATTTTGATGCATCTTCGCCGTACGGTAAAATTAAAAAGCGAAGTTTCTTTTGACGAACCGCTTAACACCGACTGGGAAGGCAACGAACTTATGCTTTCCGACGTTATGGGTACTGACGGCGACGTGGTTTATAAAAAAATAGAAAACGGCGTAGAAACCGAACTTTTGGGTGTGGCGTTAACAAAACTTAACGATAGAGAGCGCGAAATTATGGAACTGCGTTACGGTTTAGGCGGAAGTGAAGAAAAAACTCAAAGAGAAGTTGCTGATATGCTTGGGATTTCACAAAGTTACATATCACGACTTGAAAAGCGCATTATAGTGCGCCTAAAAAAAGAATTTTCAAAAATGGTATAAAATAAAAAACACTCTGCAAGATTAAGTAGAGTGTTTTTTTATTTTTAAATGTTTAATTAAATATTATACATTATATATAATCATCTTGCAAAATTAATAAAAGCGCACGTTTTTTGTTGGTTGGAAGTTTGCTTATTACGGAAAAAAGTTCGTCGTTTAACGAGTTGGCTGTTTCTATTTTTACCAAATTTTCAGTATTGCCCAAAAAATAATCAACTGAAACATCAAAAAACTTTGACATTTTAAGCAACATTTGTATATCCGGTTCACTATTCCCGTTTTCCCAGTTACTGACGTTGCGTTGAGTGGTATCAACCATCTCCGCAAATTCTTTTTGGTTAAGCCCCTTTTCTAACCTTAATTCTTTTAATCTTATCATATATCAACCCACAAATTACTCTTTTCTAAAATATAGCAAAAAAATTACTAAAAATACTTGACAAAGAAAAAAAATTACTATAAAATAGGTGCGTATAGAAAAATAATTGCTAAAATACGGTTTCGGGAGCATAAATTTTTCTTAAAAGAAATAAGTTAGACAAACTTAAAGGAGTTGTATTATGAAGAAGAGAGCAAAGAACAAAAAGAAAGTCGTTGGCTCAATAGGCTTGCTTACGGCAGCAGTATGCTGTTTTGGCGTTGCCCCGGCAGCAAACGCTATAAGCGGCGACTTGTACAGCGCAAGAACGATAAAAGTTTTTGCAGATTCCACGGACGAACAAGCGGCGGAATATTTGAGCATTTGGCAAGAAAGCATTGC
>JAFVTK010000082.1 GCA_017503265.1 Clostridia bacterium
ATTGCCGTCAATTACCGCATACCTGCGCCACTTACACGAAACGACTTAATTGCAGTTTTAGATAAATTTGGCTTTAAATACACTATCATTGAACAACACGAACCAGTCATGGTTGAAAAAGACGGTTGGTTTGTTCAAACAATGCTAAATGCTTTTAATACGGTTAGGGGTGAAAAGGCAGTTCCTATATCAATGGGCGGTAGCACTTTTGCAAGAGCGTTTAAGCAAGGTTGCGCGTTTGGACCTGACTTTAAAACTTACGAAACTAATTGCCACGACGCAAACGAACGCATAAAAGAAACCGACCTTTTGGCGGCTTACGAAATTTACAAAGCAACCATATTCGGTTTAGCAAAATAAAAAACGCGGCGGAATTTTCCGTCGCATATTTTTTATTATTAAGTCTATTAATTTTGCTCGGGCATAATGGCAAAAAACGCTTTTGGGTGAGAACATATCGGGCATTTTTCAGGCGGGGTTTTATCGCTATAAATATGCCCACAGTTAGCGCATTGCCACTCGACGATCTCTTTGCTACAAAATACTTTACCTGTTTTAATATCGTCGGCAAGCGTGCGGTATCTTTGCTCGTGTTGTTTTTCAATTTCCGCAACGCCGTCAAAAAGCGTTGCAATATCTTCAAACCCTTCCGACCTTGCAACCTTTGCAAAATCTGCATACATAACCGTGCGCTCGTGCTTTTCCAAATCGGCAGCGTCAATTAAATTATCTTGCGTGCCTGCAATTCCGTGAAACAACTTAAACCAAATTTTTGCGTGGGCTTGTTCGTTTGCGGCAAACTGCGTAAATACGTTATAAACTTGTTCGTAGCCGTCTGTTTTGGCTTGTTCTGCGTAAAACGTGTATTCGGCAGCCGCACCTGCTTCTTTAACGAACGCCGTCAAAAGATTTTCTTTGGTTTTAGAATCTTCTAATCTCATAAAAACACTCCTTAAAATAACAGTTTTATATAATTTTTACCAAAAAACTAAAAACGATACTTGTTTTTGGCTTATATTTGTTGTGGTTTTTAAAAATTTGATATATAATGTTTTTACTAAAAACTTTCATCAAGGTGTTAAAATGAAATTTGACGTTGAATTAGTCGGCAAAATCGGCTCAATGGCATTAATTGACAAAGAGAGTAATATTTTAGACTATACGCTTATCGCAAGGCTATCTTCCGAGTTAAAACCTGGCTATATCTGGGTAACCAGCGGTGCTGCCGAAACGGGTAGACTTGACTATATTAAAAGAAACGGTAGAGAACTTAAAGGCTCGCCCGAAGATATTAAAACCGATTACGCAGCGCAAGGACAATCAATTCTTATGTCAACTTATCGTCAATACGTTGACCCTAAATATTCGCTACGGCAAATTCTTGTTGAACACCAACACTTTAACGACGACGAAAAACGTGAACATTTAAAGGCCACGCTACTTCGTTGCACCGAGCAAAACGCTATTCCGATTATTAATTATAACGACGCGGTAAGCACCGAAGAAAGCCGTCGCTTTGAAATTCAATCTTTAAAGAATAAAAACAAAAAAGTTGTCGAGTGCGTGGATAACGACGAAACGGCAACCCAAATTGCGTGCTTGGTTAGAGCCAAAAATTTACTTATTTTAACTAGCGCGGACGGTATTTATAAGGACAGCAAAAATCCTGATACTTTAATAGAAGAGATAAGTGGTAAAGACGTTTACGAAGTTTTATCAAATATTACCGAGTGCGAAAATTATTGCAACGGCGCTTCTCGCGCAGGCGCTAACGGCGCAAGGGCAAAACTTGAATACGTTAAAGAAGCGGTTAAAATCGGTACGAACGTAACCATTGCATCTGCAAAGTATTCTATTAAAGACATTTTGTCAGGTAAAGCAAAAGCAACTAGAATAGGCGTAAGATAGTTTCCAAAATTTACATTTAAAAAGCAACGGATTTTCGTTGCTTTTTTGTATATCTTAACTTACCCTGCACATAATACTACCAAGGGGGAAGTTATGAGAGATAAGAAGAAAAATAAAACGACCGGCAAAAGTCAGAACACCGGTGCCAGAAATTGCAAATAATAAGAATTTTAAGAGCAATTTTGATGCGCAAGGTTCGTATACGGGAGTTGATGCTTTTGATAAGTATGAAAAACCCGTTCAAGACGCGGACGATTTATAACCAAAAATTAATAAGTTTTTATTAAACTTAAAACTTAAAGTAGAAAAATAAACGATTTTTGAAAACTAACGTTTTAGAAAAAATCAAATATTGCACAGCAAAAATTTAACTTTAAGTGAATACGAAATCTTATAAATCAAGAACCTTGAAAAAGATTAAGACGATTAAACGGAGTTTAGTTGTCTTTTTCTTTTTTAAAACCTTTAACAAATAGTCGTTTACTTTAACTACTTGACAAGGCAAAAAAAAGGGTGTATAATAACTTTACTTTTTAAGTCGGTTATACGGTCGCGGGGGCAGGGCAAGCCTGTCAATGAGGAAAGTCCGAGCGTTTTAGAAACATGGTGCCGGAGAAATCCCGGTGAAGGCGACTTTAAGGAAAGTGCAACAGAAAATAACCGCCTATTTTAGGTAAGGATGAAAAGGCGCGGTAAGAGCGCACCGCCCTTGCGGTAACGCGAGGGGCTGTGTAAACCCCACCTGACGCAAGATTGACAAACCGTTTCACAAGGGAGTTTCACCGAAACGGTTTAACAAATATCGCTGGGGGACGTTGGTAACAACGTTCGTAGATAAATGACCGTACACGACAGAACTCGGCTTATAGACCGTCTTAAAAGTAAAACGCACCCTACAAGGCTAAACCTTGTGGGGTGCTTGTCTTTTTTTAACGTTTGTGATACAATTAACTTAACTTTTAAAAAGGGGCGATTATTATGGATTTAAATGGTAGAACTGCGCTAATCACAGGCGCTGGTGGCGGAATAGGTAAGGCTATCGCTATGCGCCTTGCCGATATGGGCGTAAACGTTATACTTTTTGGCGGCAACAACCTTGAAAAATTAGATGCGGTTGCAAATTCTGCACGCGAAAAAGGCGTTATCGTTGAAATTTTTCCAGGCGATTTAACAGACGCGCAGTTTATTATAGACGGCTTTAACACGGTAATGCAAAAATTTACCGCCATTGATATATTAATTAACAATGCAGGTGTTGCTTATAACGCCGACTTTGATAAAACGTCCGTTGAAACCTTCGATAAAATTATGGGCGTTAACGCGCGCGCACCGTATATTCTTACCCAACAAGCCTTGCCGATATTAAGAAAGTCGGATAGGGCAAGCATTATAAATATTGCTTCCGTCGTCGCGCATGCGGGTTACCCTTTCCAAAGCGCGTACGCTGCGTCTAAACACGCTTTATTAGGTTTTACTAAATCGCTTGCTGCCGAAGTTTACAAAGAAGGTATTCGCGTACACGCAATTTCCCCTGGCGGAGTTTATACGGATATGGTCAAAATTTCTCGCCCTGATTTAACTGGCGAAGGTATGATTTCCCCCGAAGAGATTGCTGATATAGTAGAATTTTTACTAAAAAACCGTGGTAACGCCGTCATTGACGAAATTCTAGTTCACCGCCTCGGCAAAGAACCATTTTTAGTGTAAAAAGTTAAGCACTGCTTTACGCGGTGCTTTTTTATTGTAAGTTATAATTATTCTTCGGTAAATACTTCAATAATCATTCTCACGCCACATTTAAAGCCCCTTATAAAAAATATTTCACTTTCTTTAATTTTAACGTTATTATAAGCGTCGCTACAATCTATATATAATTTTTTTAGTTCTGGATTAAGTTTGTTAATAAATTCAGTTTCAATTCTTCTAAGTGTACTTTCATACTGCTTGTACTCGATATCTTTTATTTCTTTGTCAACATCGCTTGTTTCCGAATACAAAATATTTTTTATATTTTCGTTCATTGTCTACTCCTTTTATTTCATATTAATTATAACAAATTAATTTTATTAAAATATCCCGTTTCGGTATACTTCCTAAAAAAATAACGCGGGTACTTTTTAGTACTCGCGTTATTACTTTAAATAAATTACTTTTTTAAATATACCATCAAAACTGCTATGTCTGCAGGGGAAACACCAGATATCCTGCCTGCTTGTCCAAGATTTTTAGGACGGATTTTATCAAGTTTTTGTCTTGCTTCAAGTCTTAATCCAGTTATCGCAGTATAATCTATATCGTCGGGCAAAAGTTTTTCTTCTAACTTCTTCGCCTTTTCAATTTGTTCTAATCCCTTTTGCAAATAACCTTCGTATTTTGCATCAATTTCAACCGTGTCAAGTATCTCTTTACTAATTCCGTCAAGTCCGCCCACCGCTTCAATAATCTCTTTAAGCGAAATTCCACGGCGCACCAAATCGGCTCTCGTCAATCCACATTGCGGTTTTTCAAAACCGTGTTTTTTAAGCAGTTCTTCCGCATCTTTTGGTTTAACGGTAAATTTCATTTGTTCGGTTGCCGTTTGATACTCTTTAACTCTATCTAAATATCTTTGATATCTTTCGTCGGTAACAAGTCCTGCTTTTCTTCCTTTTTCAGTCAAGCGGAAATCGGGGTTGTCTTGTCTTAATACTATGCGGTATTCGGCACGGCTAGTCATCATCCTGTACGGTTCGTTAGTGCCTTTCGTTACCAAATCGTCGATAAGCACGCCTATATAACCGTCGTCGCGTGAAAGTATAAGCGGTTCTTCGCCACGCATTTTAAGTGATGCGTTAAGCCCTGCGATAAGTCCTTGCGCAGCCGCTTCTTCATATCCACTCGTGCCGTTTATTTGCCCTGCCGTATAAAGTCCGCTAATTTTTTTATATTCCAAAGTGGGCAGAAGGTCTAATGAATCTATACAATCGTACTCTATCGCGTACGCGTAACGCATAATTTCACAATTTTCTAACCCCTTAACCGTGCGATACATTGCCTTCTGCACGTCGTGGGGGAGAGAAGTGGACATACCTTGAACGTAAATTTCGTTAGTGTCCGCGCCTTCGGGTTCTAAAAACAACTGATGACGCTCTTTATCCGCAAACCTTACTACCTTGTCTTCAATAGACGGGCAATATCTTGGCCCAGTACCTTTAATTAATCCGCCGTATAAGGGGGAGCGGTGTAAGTTTGCGCGTATAATTTCGTGCGTTTTTTCGTTAGTATAGGTTAAATAGCAAGGGCGCTGTTTTTCGGGAACGCGCTCTGACATAAAACTAAACGGATAAACGTCTACTTCGCCGTCTTGTATTTCAAGTTTATCAAAATCAATCGTGCGCGCATCTACGCGTGCAGGAGTTCCCGTCTTAAAACGCCTTACGTTAAACCCTAATTTTATAAGATTTTCAGTAAGTCCGTTTGCGGCCGCCTGAAATCCGTTAGGTCCAGAATTCTGTCGCCACTCACCTGCAATAACGCTACCGTTAAGGTATACGCCCGTTGCAACAATTACGGCTCTGCACTCTAATATAGCGCCGTAAGCAGTCAACACTCCCGTTACTTTTTCGCCCTTTTCGTCGGTAAGAATTTCTATCGCTTCACCTTGTACTATTTTAAGACCTTGGGTGTTTTCCAAAGTCTTTTTCATAAGGGTGTGATAAAAGTTTTTATCTTCTTGCCCGCGGAGCGACTGTACCGCCGCGCCTTTTCCGCGGTTTAGCATCCTTATCTGTAAAAGCGCGCCGTCGGCGTTAACACCCATCTCACCGCCCAAAGCGTCAATTTCGCGAACTATTTGACCTTTTGCTGTCCCACCTATCGAAGGATTGCACGCCATAAAAGCTATGCTGTCTAAATTTAAAGTAAGCATAGCCGTGGATAATCCTGTTCTGGCAAGTGCAAGCGCCGCTTCTACACCGGCATGCCCTGCGCCTATAACGACAGCGTCGTATTTCCCTTCAATAAATGTTGTCATATTTAAATGTCTTTCTCTATTTAAAGTTCTTCTTTTTACAATTTCTTATTGTTTTTTAAGGTTTAGAAACGAGCAGTTCAAGGCTCGTGAAGCGTTTTGGGTGAGATAAACCTTTTTGGTTATCGAAGTCAAAACGCGAAACAGTAACGCAGAAATGCGAAGTTTATAAGCCTTAAAAATTATTGTTTTAAAAGCATCTTCTTAATATCGTTTATTTCTACCGATAATTTACTATCGGTTTTCATTTGTTTGTCAATTTTGTCGCGCGCGTAAATAACGGTTGCGTGGTCGCGCCCGAAAATATTTCCTACGGTTACTTGTGGCAAAGTCATCATATCGAGTATTAAATACATACTCACTTGACGGGGGAGAACGAATTCTTTATTCTTCCTTTTACCAAGCATATCGTTTTTAGAAATTTTATAAAAATTACAAACGCAGGTAATAATATCATCTGCTTGCAATTCTTCTTGTTTTTCGCCTGCGCTTTCTTTTAGCGCTTCGTTAACAAGGTCTATCGTTATCGGTCTTTCGTGAAGTTTACTTGCAAATACTACTTTTGTTAGTTTGCCGATAAGCGTTCTAATATCGCAATCGTTCATTTCGGCAATATACGCTAAAACTTTCATATCCACAACGCACTTTTGCTCTTCGGCTTTGCGCCTTAAAATAGCGATACGCGTCTCTACGTCAGGCGTTTGAACGTCGGC
>JAFVTK010000083.1 GCA_017503265.1 Clostridia bacterium
TAGCCGACGGAACAAGAAAGGTGTATAAAGGTATAAAATACATCTGTCCTAATAGAGCGAGAAATAGGGGCGATTGTGATGGGCAAACGCAGTATTCTTCAACAGAGATAGACAAGACTGTTTTAGACCTAGTAGAAGACGTATTAAACGGAATTAAAGGAAAGCCAAAAGATAAGGCAATAAAGATAAAGTATAATAAGATGGTTGAACAGAAAAAGATAGAGTATAATAAGGTTGTAAAATCCTACGAAAAACAGCAAGAGATAGTTAAAAAGCTTTTAGAAGAAGTCGGTAAGGTTTTAATAGGCGAGTCAACTTTTGATATAAATACCATAAACGAGTCGTTAAAAATGCAAAAAGAAAGACTTGCAGACCTTGAACAAAAGATACCAATCACACTACAAGAACTAAATAACGAAAAGGAAACACTTGATAATATAGACTATCTTTATGACGAATTCATTAGTTGGAGTGAAGAATTTAATCTTGCTACAAAAGAGCGTAAGAAGATGATAATCTGCAAATTATTCAAAAGCATAAAGATAGGTAAAGGCTATAACGTAGAGATAACGTTAAACCTAGATTACGAGCAATTCCTAAACGGAATAACCAAAGAAGAGTCTAAAGCGATATAGGCTCTTTTTGAAAAAGTGTCATATAGTATTTACTTTTACTTAATATTATGTTACTTTTGAAATAAGAATAATAGAATTTGAACGTTATTTCAAAAATTATTGACAAATTGAAATAAGATGAGTATAATGTTATTGTAATTTCAAAATTTGGAGTTTGTTATGGAAAATAGAGCAGGAAAATATGTGAAAAATTTATATGGTGAATTAGAGTACAAATCTTTTTGCCCTACGCCGTTACCACCAGAAATAGAGATGGACGGTGAAATGATAGATTTGTTAGTAAAAGCTAATAAAGAAATAGCAGTATTAGATAGCATTTCGTCTATGATACCAAATATAGGTTTATTCGTATATATGTATATTAGAAAAGAAGCCATATTATCTTCTCAAATTGAAGGAACACAATGCACTTTAGAAGACTTGTTTAATCCAAATAATACGCTAGTGAAAAATAAGGATGTTCCAGATGTTGTAAATTATATAAAAGCAACGGAGTATTGTTTAGAAAGAATAAAAACTCTACCATTGTGTAATAGGTTTTTGAAAGAAGCACATTCAGTTCTTATAGACAACGTTAGGGGAAAAGATAAAAATCCAGGGGAATTTAGGCGCTCACAAAATTGGATTGGTGGACAAGGAAGTACTCTAAAAGACGCTAGATATATTTCTCCTAATTTAATAGATATGGATAATGCTATGTCCGATTTGGAAAAGTTCATTAATAATGAGGACGAGATAGACAAATTAATTAAAATAGCGTTAATTCATTATCAGTTTGAAACAATTCATCCGTTCTTAGATGGTAATGGTCGAATAGGTCGATTATTGATAACTCTATATTTAATGGAAAATAAAATTCTTAATTCACCAGCATTGTATATATCATATTATTTGAAGAAAAATAGGATAGAATATTATGATAGAATGACTGAAGTAAGAAGAACAGGAAATTACGAGCAATGGATAAAATTCTTTTTGACCGCAATAATAGAATCTTCTAAAGATGCTATAAATACTATTAATGAAATAACTGTATTGCATAATAAAAATGTAGACAAGATAGGTAAAGAAAATAAAAAACTGTTAAATGTATTTTTGTTTTTAGAATCAAATCCTATAGTTGACGTTAATAAAGTGGCAAAAGGATTATCTATGTCTTTCAATACGGCAACAAAATATATAAAAACTTTAATAGAATATAATATATTAAAAGCGGTAGATGATGCAGAAAGGAATAGGATATTTGAGTATTCAGAATATTTGAATATATTGAGAAGAGGGATTTAACAACAGATAAGAGAGCACTAAAGATTTGGTGCTCTCTAATTTTTGCTATAAATAGAGTAAAAGATTGAAAAATGTAAATAAAAATGGTATAATATGAAAAAAAGTATTAAGGGAATTATTGTGAGTAGAAAATATACTAATGGTGAGATAAACAGGGCGGGAGAAGTTTTACGAAAAAACTCATTAAGCGATGAAGAAGTTAAACAGCCAATTGAGATTATTTCAGATTGGCGAGCTGCGCATAGCCCATATAATGACCAATTATTTGGTTTATTAACTAAAAGAGGGAAGAAGGTAGATTCAAAAATTGTTTTAGTTAATAGATTAAAAAAAATTGAATCAATAAAAATAAAACTAGAACAAAAGCCAAAGTTACAATTATCAAGAATGCAAGATATTGGTGGCTGTAGAGCAATTGTTCGCGACCTTAAAAAGGCTACTAATTTAAAAAATAGAATGCAAAAATTTACAGGAAAATTTTTAGTAAAAAAAGAAGATGATTATATAGCAAATCCTAAAAGTTCTGGTTATAGAGGGTTTCATATTGTTTATGAATATAAAGCAAAAAATGATGAATATAGAATTCTACTTGAAGTTCAGATTAGAACTCAAATACAGCATGCGTGGGCAACAATGGTAGAGACTGTTAGTTTATTTACAAACCAGGCACTTAAATCCGACATCGGTTCTGATGAATGGAAAAATTTTTTTATTTTAACGTCTAAGCTTTTTGAGGCGGATGAAATGGATAAAAAAGAAGGGATAAAAGATGTAATTGCTGATTTAAAGGTCATGAATAGAAAACATCATTTTATAGATCAAATTAATGGATTTAGAATATATTTGGATAAATATAAAGAGTCGGATTTAGCGTATTATTTGTTAGTATTTAATTATGAAACTAAAAAGTTGAGGATAACTTCATACGCAAAAGATGATTTAGAAAGTGCTGTTTTAGATTATAAACAGGCAGAAGAAAAAACAGATCAACAGATAAACGCGGTTTTAGTTTCTGCAAACAATTTTGAAGATATAAAGATGGGATATCAAAATTATTTCGCTAATACTTCTATGTTTCTAGAAGAATATAAACGAATATTAAAAGAAAATTAAAATTTATATTATAGTCTAAACCGAAACGATTGCAAGAGCAATCGGCTGTTAACCGATTTGTCGTCAGTTCGAGTCTGTCAGGGGCAGCCATCAAAAGGAAAGACCAACAAAAGTTGGTCTTTTTCTTTTGCCGTCGGTCCCCGGCGGAGATGAACTATCCGAGCAATATTTCCTATTGCGTCGTCGACGCTCGTCCGCTTTCGCTACCGAGTGCTATGTCCGTCAAGTAAGATAGTCAAAGGCGCGCGAGTCTGTCAGGGGCAGTCAACAGTCAAGGGTCTATAAGTATTTTGCTTATAGACCTATATTTTTTTGTTTTCGCGCTGAAATAAGCGTTTAATAGCAAGAATTAAGACCTATAAGAGCATTTTCACGCTTTTAAAGGTGCTTTGCTAATGGTCGCATATTTCTTGCAAAAAAATAACATATTTGATATAATATTAGAAAGGAGAATTTGTGATGGATAAACGCTATATAGAAATTAATCCTATTGATAAAATTGACGAAATGATGTCGATATTCAAAGATTTTTCCCCAAAAGTATTTTCAAAAAAAGACGAAGGGTATGATTGGATTGATGAAGATGATTCTAAATTCATTGTGTTTTTAAACCCTTTTTGTGAGGATAATCTTGAAATTAACGTAGGGGATATGGGAGAATTCACTTTGTACTTTGGTTCGTCACATGCTCATTTTACATCTTATCAATCAGATTACGAAGAACTTATAAGTATAATTAAAAGCATTTTGGAAAACAAGGTTTGCGCAGGAGTGTTGTTTGATACGCAAGAAAAGTGGTTTGGTAGTGGTATATTTCAAAAAGAAGAAGTAACCAAAGACGTAACCGAGGTGTTCAATTTTGTATTTAAAGAAAAAGAATTTTGCAATAAACTACTTAAAAGTGGATATATAGTAAAGTACACATTTTGGAACCCCGCTGAAAATAAGGTATTAAAAAAATACTTTTAGTTCCACATATATATCAAAAGAAAACATCAACCAAGTGGTTGGTGTTTTTTTGCTTGGTAGTGGCTAGGTGATGATAGTGTTTGGGCTGTTATATTTTGTTTTTTGCAAGTATATATTTCTTGCGTTTATTAAGTGAATATGTTATAATTTTTATCAAAGGAGGACTTACGCGGTTGTAAGTTATAAAGGTATGAGTGTAAAGAGATTTATCTTTCATATGATTTTATCAATCATATTTTGTTGTACGGGAATTATAGGTCCTGTAATTATTGATGCGGTATTTATAGGCATGCTCGCCATAGTTGAAATAATGGCAGTTATTCTTCTATTTGTTCCGTTTGCAGGAACGTTTCTATTTAGAATAACTGGTCTAGATAGTCTTGGCGACGGTGGCTATATTGACGTTTATCTTGCAGACGGTTGGCTACATAAAATCATTACTTTCGTTATAATAAATGCAATTGCTTCTGGCATAGCGGGATTAATATTCTCAATTCCTGAAAGCATTAGAATTATTCTTGGATTAAGCCTTTTATTGTTTATAATCACACTTTCGTTAAAAATTGATAATGCAAAAAACGATTACAGCGATTCGCAAAATCTTTTTAGCGATTTTATACCTACGATATTGGGACTTGGTATTGGATGTTATATTATTTTCAGTTTTACGGCAGCGCCTACGGTAATTGGTATGATAGTTTTGTGTTTAACCGCTGCGGTATTTGTGGCAAGAAATATTTTAGCATTGGTAAGATGGTAGGAGTTTATTATGGAAATTCTTAGAAGATTATATTACAAACTAACAATTTTAAGTTGCATAATCGTTACGTTTATTTTTATGATTAATGCGGAAAAGGGTGGTATTGGATACGCGTGCTTGTATATTTTTGCAGGTCTTTTATGTTTTGGATGTTGGTCGATAGGAAAAGAACAAATCGACCCTGATAAGGTTATAAGAAATATATTATTGTTATTGCTGTGGTCTTTGCTTGGGTTTGGTATGATGGCTATTGGCGTAATGTCTATCATTGGTAACGCAGGAGATAACGGTTTAATGACGGGGTTTCTAACGATAATGTTCTTTGCGCTTATTATCGTATACGTTATATCTATAATAAAAAATAAGGATATATATGCTATTATATCAGTAGCGCTTTTCGTGTTAGGATTTGTTATCGCAATGGCTAGCAATGGAATTTTTATTTTAGGTCTTTTATCGTTGATTTTATTCGTCGTATCGATTGGATTATTTATTTTCTCAATAATTAAGGGAATTATAAACGGCTAGTATTTTTGAATAAGCAATAAAAACATCAACCAAAAGGTTGGTGTTTTTTTGTAGAGTAATTTTGAGCATAAGGGGTATTAGTGCTTAAAAAATTTGGAAATTATTATTTTATATGTTAAAATAATATAAAAAAGTAACGTGGAAAAGGAAATATGCTTTTTAAGATAACGAACGGTGCGGTTGCTTTTGGGGCGGATACCGTGCTTGAAAATATTGATTTTGAAATACGCGATAGGGAAAAGATTGCAATCGTCGGTAGAAACGGCGCAGGCAAATCTACTCTCTTAAAATGTATTACGGGTGAAGTTAATATTGAAGAAGGTACGGGCGAAGTACCGTTTTCGGTTACAAAAGTGGGTAATCCAGTAATAGGTTATCTTAAACAAATTGCGTTTACAAACGAAACGGCAAGTATGATAGACGAGATTATGACCGTTTTTAAGCCTATCACCGACACCGAGCGCAAAATGCAAGAGTTATTAAAAGAGATTGAAGTAAATCCTGACGAAAAGAAAATAAAAACTTATTCGGAACTTTGTGATAAATTTGAATTTTTAGGTGGATACACTTATAAAAAAGAATACTCGGTTATGATAAAGAAATTCGGGTTTACCGAACAAGATAAATTAAAGCCGATGTGTGAATTTTCGGGCGGACAGCGCACCAAGATTGCGTTTATTAAACTTCTTTTAAGTCATCCTGATATACTTCTTTTAGACGAGCCGACTAACCACCTTGACGTAACGGCTATTAAATGGCTAGAAAACTATATTAAAACTTATAAATCGGCGGTAGTAATCGTTTCGCACGACCGTATGTTTGTGGAAAAAACGGTTGATAAAGTTTACGAAATAGAATACGGCGAAACGCGCTGTTATAAAGGTAATTATTCGGACTTTGAACGGCAAAAAAAGCAAAACTATCAAAAACAGTTAAAAGATCACGAATATCAACGCGCGGAAATTCAAAGGCTAATGCGACTTGTTGAGCGGTTTAGATATAAAGCGACCAAGGCTGCAATGGTTCAATCTAAATTAAAACAGATTGAACGTATGAAAATTATAGATAAGCCCGATAGGTACGATTTAAAGAGTTTTCACGCCAATTTTCAGCCTCAAATGGAAAGCGTAAAAAAGGTGCTTACGGTAAAAGAACTTGAAATCGGCTACGAGTTTCCGCTTGCTAAGATAAGTTTTGAACTACTTAAAGGGCAGAAGTTAGGCGTTATCGGTGATAACGGTATAGGCAAATCCACCTTTTTAAAAACTTTGGTTAGGGAAATTAAAAGTTTGTCAGGCAGTTTTGAATTTGGTGTTAAAACCCAGGTTGGTTATTTTAATCAGCAAATGGCGGAATTTGCTAGCGGTAAGGCGGTTATAGACGATTTTCACGACGAGTTTCCGCTTATGAACGAAACCGAAGTTAGGACTGCGTTAGGTGCGTTTTTATTCAGTGGCGACGACGTTTTTAAGTGCGTGGACGATTTGTCTGGTGGCGAAAGAGTTCGCCTTGCGCTTTGTAAACTGTTCAAACGCCGTCCAAACGTTTTGATTTTAGACGAACCGACTAACCATATGGACATAGTTGGTAAAGAAACTTTGGAAAATATGTTGTGTGAATATACGGGTACGGTAGTAGTAGTTTCACACGACAGGTATTTTATAAATAAAGTTGCCGATAAATTGTTGGTTTTTGAAAATAAAAACGCGGAATTTTATCCTTTCGGTTACGCTGAATACGAATTAATGAAAGAGCGCGCGGAAAAAGAAAGTGAAAGCGAAGATAAAGTGGAAAAGTCCGCAAGCGTAGTTTCTAGCGGTAAAAAAACTTTTTCTACACCGCTTAAAGACAAGGCTAAAAAAGAACGTAGAATAAAAAAATTAGAAGAACTTATCGGGAAAGCCGAAGCGGAAATTGCTATGCTTTCGGCTCGGTTAGAAGACCCTGCCGTGTACTCTGATTACGTTAAAGTTTCACAAATACAGTCCGAACTTGAAAAGTTACAATCCCAACAAGACGAATATTCGGACGAGTGGTTTACGCTTTCGGAAGAACTTGAAAACAATTAAATATTAAAATTAATACGGTGTAAATAAATTATTACACCGCATTTTTTGGTTTTTTTGCGCTTTCTTTTGATTAGCCATTTACAAATGCAAAAAAAAAGTATATAATAGTTAAGACGATAAGGTCGGGAAATCGACTTAAATTAAGGAGATAGGCTGATATGCAAAAAGCAGTTTACAAAAGAGTTATCATTAAACTTTCAGGCGAAGCGCTTGCAGGCACTAACGGAAACGGTATTGACGAAAAGGTTTTAGACGACATTACTAACCAAATAATGGCAGTAAGGGATTTGGGCGTTGAAATCGGTATCATCGTCGGTGGCGGAAATTTCTGGCGCGGAAGACAGGGCAAAGAAATGGATAGGACTACCGCAGACCATATGGGTATGCTTGCAACCATTATTAACGCGCTTGCGCTTCAAGACGCGTTAGAGAGAAAGAACGTTCCTACCAGAGTGCAAACGGCGCTTACTATCACCCGCGTTGCAGAACCTTACATTTTAAGGAAGGCTATGTCGCATTTAAATAAGGGTAGAGTAGTGATATTCGCTTGCGGAACGGGTAACCCGTATTTTACTACCGATACGGCGGCGGCTTTGCGTGCGGCTGAAATCAATGCGGAAGTACTGCTTCTCGCAAAGAACGTTGATGGTATTTACGACAGCGATCCCAAGATTAATAAGAACGCTAAAAAACTTGACGTGGTTACCTATAAAGAATATATCAACAAAGAATTACACGCAATGGATACCACAGCAATTACTATTTGTATGGAAAACAATATCCACGTTCTTGCGTTTGGTCTATTTGAAGAAAACGCGCTTATGCGCGCCGTTACTGGTGAAACTATCGGTACTCTTATAAAGTAAGACGCTAAATTATCGCATTATCAAATTATAAAAATTAAAGGGAGAAACTTTTATGGCTATTCAAAACGAACAATTTGAAATGATTATGATGGAAACTATGGAAAGAACTGAAAAAACGGTTTCCGTACTTAACGGCGAATATATCACTATTCGTGCAGGCAGGGCAAACCCACATATTTTAGATAAGGTTTTGGTCGATTATTACGGCTCGCCAACCCCCATTAATCAAGTGGGTAACCTTTCCGTTACCGAAGGTAGATGTTTGGTTATTGCACCGTGGGATGCAAGTATGCTTAAAGTTATTGAAAAACAACTTCTTGCTGAAAATTTGGGTATTACGCCCGTTAACGACGGTAAGGTAATAAGGTTAGTATTCCCAGCGCTTACCGAAGAGAGAAGAAAAGAACTAGTTAAACAAATAAAGAAAATGGCAGAAGATTCCAAAGTCGCAGTAAGAAATATCCGTCGCGACGGTATGGACGCATTAAAGAAGATGAAAAACAATAAAGAACTTTCGGAAGACGAACACGCCGTTTGTGAAAAAGATATAGATAAAGTTATAGCGGAAGCAATTGAAAAAATTGATAAACTTTGCGCTGAAAAAGAAAAGGATATTCTTTCTGTATAATGGAAACTGTTAACGTTCCCAGTCACGTTGGGATAATTATGGACGGCAACGGCAGGTGGGCGACTGCGAAAGGGCAAAAGCGCTCTTACGGGCATAAGCACGGCTCTGCCAACGTCGACAATATCGTTACGCACGCTTTTAAGCGTGGCGTTAAATCGCTTACGCTGTACGCTTTTTCTGCTGAAAACTGGGCGCGCCCCAAAGAAGAAGTAGATGAACTTATGAAACTTTTAAAGGCGTATCTTAAAAAGTTTGCGAAAAAATTATATAAGAACGACGTGCGTTTAATAGTTATCGGCGGTAGGGAAGAACTTTCCGAAGATTTGAGAAAGGCTATAAGCGAAGTTGAAGAAAAAAGCAAAGATAATAAATCTAATATTCTTAATATCGCAATCAATTACGGTGGTAGACAAGAAATTGTAAACGCGGTAAAAAGGCTTATAGAAAAAGGCGAAGAAATTACCGTTAACGGTATAAGTGAAAATCTTTACACTTCGTTATCGGGCGACCCCGACCTTATTATTAGGACGGGCGGTGAGTTAAGGCTTTCAAACTTTTTATTGTATCAAGGGGCGTACAGCGAACTATATTTTACCGACGTTTTATGGCCGGATTTTAACGAGATTGAGTTCGATAAGGCGATGGAAGAATTCGGGCATAGAAAACGCCGTTTCGGGAAGGTGTAAAAATGTTAAAAAGAATTATAACGGGCGCAGGTTACGTCGTCGTTATGTTAGCGGTGTTTTTACTGCGTGAATTCGTCGATTATCGCGCGTTTCATTTATTTACACTTTTTATAACCGTCGTCGGAACGTTTGAAGCGGCGCGCGCAGTTACGCCTTGGGCGATAAAAGGCACTTTTTCAACGGCAATAATTTTTAGCGGGTTATTAGTACCTATATATCTTGCAGTTGAATATATGATTTTAGGTGGCTACGGCTTTATAAGCGCCATATTGCTAATCGTTTTGGCTGTACTTGTTATCGGTGCAATATGCTTGATAAAAAAGAGTGGAATTAAAACTTTTTTAGTAAGCGCACTTCCATTTATCTATCCAGCAATCTTTACGGTATTTATGCTTTGCGCTAACGAAATGGGTAAAGACCAAGGCTTTATAGTTTTGCTTTTGTCGTTCGTAATATCGCCTTATTCGGATACGCTTGCTTATTTTGTAGGCAGTTTAATCGGCGGTAAAAAATTGTGTCCTAAATTAAGCCCTAAAAAAACTTGGTCGGGCGCAATCGGTGGCACGGTTGGTGGCGCGATAGGCGCGGTTTTAGTTTACTTTATATTTAAGTCAAGAATTTCCGTAAACTTCTTTTCACCCCTTTTATTGTTCGTTTTAATCGGGGTGGTGGGTAGTATTGTTGGAATATTTGGCGATTTATTTGAAAGTTTTATTAAACGCCGTGCAGGTATAAAAGATATGGGCAACCTTTTGCCAGGACACGGCGGTGTTCTCGATAGGGTTGACAGTACCTTGTTTTTAGTAACTTTTTTATATTTAATATTTTTAATAGTATAATTTTGGAGTATTATGAAAAAAATTGCACTTATCGGTAGTACGGGTTCAATCGGCAAACAAACTTTGTCGGTGGTTCGTCGTCACTCGGATAAATTCAAAATAGTATCACTCGCCGCCGGGAATAACGTCGGCGAGTTTTTATCACAAGTAAAAGAATTTTCGCCAAAAGTCGCAAGCCTTGCTGTTGAGCCACAAGGCGTTAAAGATAGTATGATAAAAGATACTGAATTCTTTTTTGGCGAAGACGCGTTTAAGAACGCCATAATAGACGACGCGGATATAGTAGTAGTCGCTTTGGTTGGTTTTAAAGGTATAGTTGCCGTTTTAGACGCTATTGAAAAGGGTAAAGATATAGCGCTTGCTAATAAAGAAAGTTTGGTCGTTGGTGGCGAACTGGTTATGCAAAAGGCGAAAGAAAAAGGGATAAATATTTACCCCGTTGACAGCGAACACTCTGCCGTATGGCAGGCGCTCGGCTGTGATTATAATACGCCGTTTAATAAGATAATTTTGACTTGTAGCGGTGGCGCTTTCCGTGATTTTGATAAAGAGCGTTTAAAAACGGTAATCGCAAAGGACGCTTTACTTCACCCCAACTGGAAGATGGGCGCAAAAATTACTATTGACTGCGCTACCGTTGTAAATAAAGCGTTTGAAGTTATGGAAGCAAAATGGCTTTATAATACTTCTTTCGACAAAATAGACGTAATAATTCACCGTGAAAGTATCATACACTCTATGGTAGAGATGAAAGACGGGGCGGTGCTTGCGCAGATGAGTTATCCAGATATGGAACTACCTATTCAACTTGCGCTCACTTACCCTGAAAGACTTAACACGGACGTTAAGAGCCTTGATTTTTCCGCTCTTAAAAAACTTACCTTTGAAGAACTTGATCGCGACCGTTTCCCGTGTTTTGATTTGGTGGTTACGGCAGGTAAACAAGGCGAAGGCTTTCCTGCGGTTGCTAACGGCGCAAACGAAGAAGCGGTGGGCTTATTATTAAAAGGCGCAATAGGATTTAACGATATTTATAAGGCGATTTACGGCGCAATGCAGGCGTTTGAAGGCGAGCATCATCTAAATTTGGAATCGCTTACCGAAGCCGACGCTTTTGCTAGGCGTTACGTCAAAGAATTATTCGGAGTATAATGGAATATTTGTTTTTGGCATCTTTTGGAGATGTAATGGGTTATATAGGTTATATTTTGCTTGCAGTTTTAGTGTTACTGGTAATGATTACTATACACGAATTTGGGCATTATATAGCGGGTAAAATTTTCGGGTTTGGTATCGACGAGTTTTCGATAGGCTTTGGACCTAAACTTTTTTCAAAGAAGAAAAAGGACGGCGAAGTCGTTTCGCTAAGGTTACTGCCGATAGGCGGTTTTTGCGCGTTTAGGGGCGAAGATACTGAAAGCGACGACCCAACTGCTTTTAACAATAAAAAATGGTGGCAAAGAATTATAGTTTTAATTTCTGGCGCACTAATGAATTACTTTTTGGCGTTGCTGGTTATAATCGTTATGTTTGGCGTGTACGGGCATACGGCGCTCGTTACCTATAAAATGGAGGAAAATACTAGTCCACTTTATACTGCGGAAAACAGTTTTCACGAAAAGGATATAATTCTTCAAGCGGACGGTAAAAACGTTTATCTTACCACCGACCTTATGCACGCAATCGGCGGACGCGACGCAGGGGAAAATGTAAACTTTTTAGTTAGACGCAACGGTGTGGATAAAACGGTTAAAATAACATTGCGTGCCGATACGCATTTTTCTAACGTTGAAGATAACTTAAAACTACTTAAAGCACTAGGGATACTTATTGAAACCGATTCTGAAACGGGAGAAGTAGTGAGTACGGGACTGTATTCGACGGGTGTTAAATTTGGTTTTTTCCAAACCATAGGTCGAAGTTTTGAATACTCATTTAAACTTGCAGGTTCAATATTTACGATATTAGGTCAACTGCTTACGGGCGCGCTGGGTATAAAATCGCTGGGCGGAACGGTTACTACTATATCGGTTACGGCTAACGCAATAAAGATAGGTGGATTTAGAAACTTACTAAACATAACTTCGTTTATAGGCGTAAACCTTGCGGTGTTTAATTTACTGCCGTTCCCTGCGCTTGACGGGGCGCGCGTAGTGTTTACAGCAATCGAGGGAATAAGGAAGAAACCGTTAAACCGTCGTGTAGAAGGCATTATCCACGCAGTAGGGTTGGTTTTGATTTTGATTTTTGCAGTATTTATTGATTTGCAACAATGCTTTTAACCATAAACTGAAAGATATATAAGGTATAATTATACAAATATCGTCAATATCGATACCCACTATAAAAAATAGTTATAAAAAATCCGTTGACATACCTAATAAAATGCGGTATAATTCGTAAAAACGATAAAATTTTTATACCGTGAACTTTGGAGGAAATATTTATGGCAATCAAAAACGCATATTTACTTGACCTTTTAGCAAGGGTTGAGAAAAGAAATCCTGGTGAACCTGAATTTATTCAAGCGGTAACCGAAGTTCTTTCTACGCTCGAACCCGTTATTGATAAAAGACAAGATTTAGTTGACGCTGGCGTTCTCGAAAGACTTGTTGAACCTGAAAGACAAATCATTTTCAGAGTTCCTTGGGTTGACGATAACGGCAAACAACAAGTTAACAGGGGATTTAGAATTCAATTTAACTCTGCTATCGGACCTTATAAGGGCGGTATTAGACTTCACCCGTCGGTTAACCTTGGTATTATTAAGTTTTTAGGCTTTGAACAAACTTTTAAGAACAGTTTGACTACCCTTCCTATGGGTGGCGGTAAAGGCGGTTCTGACTTTGACCCCAAAGGCAAATCTGATAATGAAATTATGAGATTTTGTCAAAGTTTTATGACTGAACTCTATCGTCATATCGGTGCTGACCTTGACGTTCCCGCAGGCGATATCGGTACGGGCGCAAGAGAAATAGGTTATATGTTCGGTCAATATAAGAGAATTAGAAACGAGTGGGTTGGCGTTCTTACTGGTAAAGGTTTGACTTACGGCGGTTCGCTTGCAAGAACGCAGGCTACCGGTTACGGTCTTTGCTACTTTACTAACGAAATGTTAAAGGCTAACGGCATGAGTTTTGAAGGTAAAACCGTATTAGTATCTGGCTCTGGTAACGTTGCTACATACGCTTGTGAAAAGGCTACCACTTACGGCGCAAAAGTAGTTGCTATGTCTGACAGTAACGGATACATTTACGATAAAGACGGTATTGACCTTGCTGCCGTTAAACAAATTAAAGAAGTTGAAAGAAAGAGAATTAAAGAATATCTTAACTATCGCCCCAACGCAGAATATCACGAAGGATGCAAAGGCATTTGGACTATTCCTTGCGATATAGCGCTTCCTTGCGCAACTCAAAACGAAATCGACGGCGAAAGCGCTGCAATTCTCGTTAAAAACGGTTGTAAAGTCGTTTCCGAAGGCGCTAACATGCCTTCTACTCCCGAAGCAATTGAAACCTATCTTGCAAACGGACTTCTCTATGGACCTGCAAAAGCAGCAAACGCAGGTGGCGTAGCAACTTCTGGACTAGAAATGAGCCAAAACTCTTTAAGACTTTCTTGGTCGTTTGAAGAAGTTGACGAAAAACTTCACGGCATTATGAAGAGCATCTTCAAAGCGTGCGAAGAATCTGCAAAAGAATACGGTATGCCCGGTAACTATATGGCTGGCGCAAACATTGCAGGCTTCTTAAAAGTTACAGAAGCTATGAAAGCACAAGGCACGGTATAATTTAAGTAAAGTACATAAAGCAAATAA
>JAFVTK010000084.1 GCA_017503265.1 Clostridia bacterium
GCAACGACGTTTTCGTCTATCGTAAACTCGTAATTTAATTCGGTAGAAAGTAATTCTGCGCCATACCAACCTATGAAATCATATCCTAAATAAGGCGTTGCGACAGTTTGAATTTTTGCGCCGTATTTATACCATTTACTGTTTGTGATGCTACCTATAGAAGTATTTTCATTTGATAAACGATATTCATTTCTAGTATAGTATACTTTAAGAACGGTTTTTCCATTACCGTTAATATTTGCTGAAACCGCGCTTGATCTCGGTGTAAAGTGGTCAAAAGTTTTTATTTCCGCGTAAGCAACCGTATCCGTAGTACCCGTTTTATTTTCCGTCTTACTATTGTCAATGGTATAATTATCGTTTTCAATATTCTCAAAATAATATTCAACCGTATAGGGCGTATTTGAATTTGCCGTCCAAATAGCGCTAACCTGCACGTCGTTATTTACGGGCAAAGAAAAATCATAATCCCAACCTTCAAAAGTATATCCCGCCTTTTCGGGGTCGGTTTGGGGGCGCGTTGCAATAAAACTTTCTTCTATATCCTGTTTTTCAATATCGCTTCCGCCGTAAGTATTAAAAGTTATCTCGTAAACAGGTCTTCTGCGCAATACTATCGTAAACGTATTTACTATGTTCCCATCAATACTTTCAAAAACGTAAAAAGTATTATCCCCGACGGACAAGGGAACTGTTTTTGTGAAAAATGCGTTTGCGCCGTACTTATTATTTGCTACTTCAAAAGTAGAATATCCAAAAACATCAATTTCATCTAAAAAAGAAAACTCTTCTACCGAGTTTGTAAAAATGTTTTTTTCCTTTAAGTTAAGCGTTTTAAACTCAACGTGGCTTTGTAGTTTCGTACCGTCGTCAGTTATGGTTTTCGTCGCACCGCACCCACGCGCACAAGTTGAAGTTTTTGTTCCGTCGCTATCGTAAGTTGCGTTATTGTCAGGCGTGTAACTATTAAATTCGTGCTCTAACGGCTCTCCAAAACCAAAAGTTTCTTCCCCTGCTTCACCGCAAGCGCAAGAGTAATAATATTGTTCGGCTTGGTTACAAGTTGCACTATAAGCGTAATACTCACTTTCAACAATTTGTTGGTCGTAAACGTGCGTATGTGGTTGACTACATCCTGAAATAAAGAACGTAGCAAAACTTAAACACAACAGCGTTACCAAAAGTTTAATAATCGTTTTCTTCATACTTCCTTCTCCTAAAAAAATTAAAATAGATAATTCTATTCTTACAGCAAAACGCTTAAAAATAAAGCATAAATAAAGTTTTACAAACGCTTTTCTAATTTAAATTATATTCTAATTATAATTAGAAGTCAAGTAAATTGCTCTAACTATTATTAGAATAGTGTATAGCAAGGTTTTTGTATGGACGAGCGCTTTTTGTATAAGCAACCTTTTGTATAGACAATCAATTTTTGTATAAACAAACTTTTATATACACAGTCGTTTTTGTTTAGACGGTCGTATTTGTATAAGGCGATGGCACAAAAAATGACTGATTAGAATTTATTTTGTTTTGACGAGAAAAATGCAAAAAAGACAAGTGTTTTATTAGGGCGCATACCCTCTGCGGTCTGTAACCGTATAAAACACGCAGTATTTTGCAGGATTTTTCCGCCAAAAATCAGTCAGAGTTTGTAAAAGAGCCTTGTATAAATAAGCGTTACAAATTGTCGGCGCTTTTGCAAAATTTTTACTTTTAAGCAAAAATTATTAATATGGATAGATATAAATTCAACGTTAAAGAAATGGGTGAAAAAATTAAATATTTAAGGAAAGAAGCGGGTATCGGACAAAATCAACTTGCCGAATATTTGGACGTAAGCAACGCTTCTATCAGTTACTGGGAAACAGGCAAACAGTTACCGTCAGCCGAAGCAATATATAAACTTGCGGTATTCTTTAACGTCCCAGCCGATTATTTATTAGGTATTAACGAATAAAAGATTAACAAAAAAAGCCCTACGCTAATCAAAGCGTAGGGCTTTTACAATTTTAAACTACTTAACCGAACGGCGGTATTTTTCCGCTTCCCAGTTGTTGATAAAATAAACTTCTTTTTCGTTCATTTTTGAAACGGTAAGACCGTTATTTTTAACGGCGGTAACCACGAACAAGTACGCGGCAAGCGTTTCTTCTAACGTAGTTGCTTGCTTAATATCGGTATTGTAGTAAACGTTGCCGTCTTTTACTACCAAAGTATTCGGCGAGTGCGCAAGTATATTGTTTAAATATACAAGTTGGTCGGGATAAAGTGGCGTTTCATCAAGAAGTGCTTTATCAAGAACGTTTTCTTTAACGAAATTTTTAACGATAGGAGTATCGGAAACGAACCCCGTATCCGTGGGTTTTAAGTTAACCGCGCGGAAATCGTCGGAAAGATTAAAGTATTTGCGGATAGTTTCGTTAACGTCGGTGTTAACAGCCTTTACCCTTTCAATATATTCGCCCGTAACTACCAAACCGTGGTTTTTCATAAAGATAACTTCGGGATACTTGCCAGTTTCTTTAACGTAAGAATTAATCTTATTCTTCATTGCAAGCGTAAGTTCAAACCCAGGGTTAATATACGGCAAGAAAATAAACCCAAAATCTTTATCCTTAAAGAGTTTTGCAGCAAGTTCTTCACCTTCCATACTACAAGTAATTATGTTTGCATAAACCGAGTGTGTGTGAATAACGTATTTTTTCAAAATCGCGTGGAAACCTACTTCAACGCTGGGACGGAGCGTTTGCATACCGTCGATTGCGATAACTGAACTTTTTGAAATTTCCGCACTCTCTTTTTCGTAATCTTTTTCTACCGAAAGGTCAACGCTTTCATAATAATCTTTGATTGCGTTTTTATTTACGGCAACGAAAGCGGTGTTATTAGAAATATCAACCAAGCGATAACCCGACGCTTTAATAAGCATAGCGTTGCTATCGCAAACCTTTACCGAAGTATTACCGCCGCCGCCCTGCGTATAATCAGCGCGGTTACCAGCGTATTGTGAAATATCAATTAAATCTTTTATTGCTTTTTGCATAATTTTTTCCTTTAAAGTTTTTTATATTATTAAACGGTTTAGAAGCAAGCAAGACAAGGCTCGTGAGTAAAAACAGACGAGATAGACCGTCTGGTTATCGAAGTCTTTTGTGCGTGGCAGTTAACGACGCACACCGACGTAAATTATCAGTTTAAGTTGAAGGCTTTGTTTATATCCTCCACTTCCTTATCGCTAATCATAACTATATCGCCGATCATCTTTGCGTGAATAATAGTGTTGGCGGTAAATTCGGCAACCTCTAACCTATCAAACGCATTTATCAACGTTTTACCCGTACTTATAACACTATCGTTTTCAACCAAAACGACGGGCGACTTATCGGAAATCATATCCGATATTTTTTCGGGATTAATTATATTAGTTCCAAAAGGCACTCTACCTATATCGCGCATTGCAATATACGATTCGGGTATAGTACGACTATCGATAGGCGTATGCGTAACGCCAAACGCCATAAGATGTTTGGGGTGCGCTACGGTTATTGCGTTGATTTCGGGATGGTCGTCGTAAATGCGTTTATGAAGCGCAACCGAACGACTGGGGCGTTTGCCCGCTTCTCTCCAATTATGTTCTATTCTAACGATATCTTCCGGCTCAATATACTTTCTATCTACACCGTACGGGGTAATTAAAAATGAATGGTCGGAAAGTCTTACCGAAAAAGTACCTTGCGTGCTAGTGAACAAACCTTGGTCGTAAGACCTGTGGATAAGCGCGCACATTTCTTTGCGAAGCCTTCTTTCTTCGGAACTAAATGACGTAGGAATAAATTCCCCAAGCGAATTAAGTCCTTTTCTACCGTTTAGTTCAATTTGATCGTCAGTAAGCGCTTCGGGTTTGCCGAGAATAGATGCCGTAATGCTGATAGATGCGGCAAAATTAAGAGTTTCAAAACGCTTAAACGCTTCAAAAAGGTTATCCGCACAAGTTATAACGCCGTGGTTTTCCATAATAACGACGTTAAGACCTTTTTTAATTTCTTTAACGATACGCTGTGCAAGCGCGTCGCTACCAGGAACTTCATAAGGTGCAATTCCAACCTGTCCACATACTTGATGCGGTGTAGGTATAATGTTAACGTTAGGGATTTGCCTAATTAAACTGTAACTAACGAGTGCCGGCGGATGCGCGTGTAAAACAGCGGATACGTCTGGTCTTGTTTCATATACGAGTTTATGGAAAGGAAGTTCTACGCTAGGTTTGTGCTTACCGATAACCGTTCCGTCAGGAAGGACCTTACAAATATCCGACGGCGTTAGCGAACCTTTATCAATACCCGACGGGGTAATCCAAATATTGCCTTCGCTGTCGAGAATAGAAAGGTTTCCGCCCGAAGTAGTCGTCAAACCCTTTTGATAAACCCTGTTGATTAGCAGAACGATTTGTTCCGCTGGATGCATAAGATTAAAATTCATACTGTTATTCTCCTTTTATCGTTCCCCCATATCAAATAAATATTATCGTCTACTGCGCTTTATAAGATACTAAAATATCGCTTATGTCTGTATTTTTGAAATTTAAGTGGTTAGTTGCAAGAACCGTTAGGCTCGCGAAGCGTTTTGGGTGAGATAGAACGCCTGTTCATCGAAGTCAAAACGCTAAGCAGAAACGACGCGGTTCGCAGTAAATAACCGCTTAAATTACATTTGTTGACCACCAGTTACGTTAATAGCCTGCCCCGTCATATAGTTAGAATAGTCGGATGCAAGGAATACCATTGCGTTTTCAATATCAACGTATTCGCAAGAACGTTTCATAGGAACTTGGTTAATATATTTTTCCCTTACTTGTTCTTCGGTTATACCTTGGTTTGCAGCGTATTGTTTAAACAAACTGTTTACCCAAAGCGGTGAATTCAAAAGGTTACCAGGGCAAATGCAGTTAACCCTTACGCCTGCTTCTGCAAATTCAAGCGCAAGGCTTTGAGTTAAGCCAACGCCACCAAACTTGCTTGCTGCGTAAGCGCCGTTTTTGAAACTGCCCTTTCTGCCTGATTTAGAGTTGATTTGAATAATACTGCCGCTCTTTGCTTCAAGCATATAGGGCGCGAACGCTTTAACGGTATTAAAGTAGCCGTTAAGGTTAATGTTGGTAACGAGTGAAAACGCTTCGGGTGAAAGATTGAATATATCGCCACTCTTAACGATAGCAGCATTACAAATAAGAACGTCTACCTTGCCCCATTTAGCAATAACTGCTTTTGCTGCTTCTTGCAACTGGTCGAATTTCGTTACGTCAACGGCGATTGCCATAGCGTCTTGAAGTTTAGATGCAACTGCTTGTGCACCGTCGTAGTTAATATCGCAAACCGCTACTTTGCAACCTTCTTTGTCAAGACGGAGCGCAAGCGCTTCACCTAAACCTTGGCTTGCGCCGGTTACGACTGCTACTTTACCTTGTAAATTAATTGTACTCATAAATATATCTCCTTAAAAATGTTTTTTATTTTAAACGGTTTTATGACCGATTACTGCATATTTTTTAATTCTTTCATAAAGATTAGGTGTTTCATTGATACTCTTTTCTGAAAACATACCGTATTCAACGCCCTTTTCGCTTGAAATCGCTTCGTGCCCGATAAGCGCCCAAGTCGAATCAATAAGGTGCGAATATTCAGGAAGCGCAAGCGCTGCACAAGCAAACTTTTGACGGGGCGAATTTACGTCTTCACCACTAATCTCAAAAAGATTGTTTTCTTTTAATAATTTACCAAGCCTTTGTAATTGCGCGGGCGTATTCCTAGTCGGCATATACGCGCATGCAAGGAAACCTGATTTTTTAATCTCCGTAATTAATTCGGGCAAGAAATCGTCTTCAAATTTTTGGGCTTTCTTATCGCCCGTAACCGAATCGCCCACGTCGCCTAAATAAGCGTATGCAGGGATTGCGCCGAATTCTTTGGCTTTTTTAACGAATTCTTCCGCATCAGGCATTTCTTCGTCAGCGTCGATATAGAAAAACGCAGTATCCGCTTTTAATACGCCTAAAAGGTCGTAAAGGAAATGTTCGTTTTCAGTATCCAAAAGGAATCCTTTGATTTTATCGCTGACTTTTAAACCCAAATCGTTTTGTAAAAAATCTATAAGTTGGTTAGTTCTGCCAAATTTGTTTTGAAGTTTTACAGCAAGCGCGTAAAGCAAGTGGCGTTCAGTAACGCTTCCGCCGTCTTTTGCTTCGGATAACGGCAACACGTCCTTTTCAAAATCGAGTTCAACGCCAAACTTACCAAATTTTCCAGTAATAAGTTCACACATTTTAGCGTCGCGTTCGTTTCTCTTTTTACGATAGGGTGCTAAATACTCGTTAAACGCCTTAACGTTTTGCGCTGGTATTCCGTGCGCCGCCATATATATACACTCTGCTTGGTCAGGGTGATTCATTTTGCCAAAACCTTTATTATACTTACATCTAACTTCCACACCGCAAGTTGAACCAAGTCCCAAAATCTCACACGCTTTTTTAAACTCTTCAACGCCCGACAAACTGTCGTGATCCATTATACCTGCGCTGGTAAGCCCTGCCTTATAAGCCATATAAGCAGCCTTCGTGGGCGAATATGGCGAAAACGAATAAATAGTGTGAATATGATTGTTTGCGTCGTTATCACGGCGAACGGGTTTTTCCGTTTCAATTTTAACCAACTCTTTTAGAGCGTTAAGCCTGTCTTCCGCCGAACCGCCGTTAAGTTTTTTAATTAAGTCTTGTTGCATTTTTAACCTCTCGTATACCTTATTAACTAATAAAATTATACCCGATTTAAACTCTTTCCGTCAAGCCACTTTTATAAGGCGAAAAAAATAGAACAGCCCTTATTAAAACCTTTCACTTTATGCAAGTTATTTAATCACAAATGAACAAAAACGAACACGGTTTTGGACTGATACAAATACAACTAAAAAGCCTTTAAAAGAAAAAGCCCCTTAACCCGATGGTTAAGAGTACCCGAAGATTGAACTAAATTATCAATCTTTTTTGCTTAAAACCTTTCGTTAAACGCTAACAACACCAACACTTCGGTATCTACGTTAAAAATAAGTTTTCCGCATTCTTTAAAGAACTTTTTCATTGTTACCCTCCTTTGCGCCTTATTGCTGAATTTATATTAACATAAAGCGCGAACTGACTTTAAATATACCGCTGGCAACCAACGAAATATTAAGTTGTAATTTTATTGTAAACCCTTTCTCGAATTTACGCCTGCATTATACGACTTAAAATAATATATGTCAACCGTTTTATCTCCGTTTTTTAAAAGATTTTAAAATAATTTTTTATTTGCTAATAAACCACTTTTGATGTTAATTTGTAACATATTTTTCTTATTTTACTTAAAAATAGCCACTATTTTTGTTAATAATTTTCACACGCTATTTTATTACAAAAAAATAAAACGGCTAATTTGATATAACCGTTTTATTCAATTATTTATTATTTTCTTACAGCGCCGTTACCTTTAACGATATACTTCCAAGTAACCAAAGCGTCAAGCCCCATAGGTCCGCGCGCGTGCATTTTTTGAGTACTTATACCGATTTCCGCGCCAAGTCCAAATACAAACCCGTCGGTAAAGCGCGTCGACGCATTGTGATATACTGACGAAGAATCAATTTCGTTTATAAACCTTTCAGCGTTTTCTGCATTTTCGGTTATTATCGCCTCCGAGTGATGTGTGCTGTGCTCGTTTATATGCGCTATTGCTTGATCTAAACAGTCAACCGTTTTAACAGATATTACTGCGCCACCGTATTCGGTGTAAAAGTCTTCTTCGGTGGCTTTATTAAGATAAGGATAATCTTTAATGAGCGCCGCCGCCCGTTCGTCAGCGCGAATTTCAACTTGTTTTTCTTTCAGTCTTTCACTAATTAACGGTAAAGCATTTAGCGCCGAAGAGTGAATAACTAACGATTCGCAAGCGTTACAAACGCTGTAACGTTGGGTTTTTGCATTAAAGATAACCTCGGCAGCCATTTCAGCGTTGGCGCTTTCATCAACGTAAACGTGGCAGTTTCCCGACCCCGTTTCAATAATCGGAATAGTAGAATTTTCAACCGCCGCTTTAATAAGCGAAGCACTACCACGCGGAATAAGCAAGTCAACGTATTTATTAAGTCGCATAAATTCAGCAGTAGTTTGGCGAGAAGTATCTTCTATAACCGATATTGCGTTTTGGTCTATTCCTTCGTCTTTTAACGCCTTCTTAATAACCTTTGCAATAGCAAGATTTGAACGAAGAGAATCGCTGCCACCCTTTAATATAACGGCGTTAGCCGTCTTAAAACACAGCGCAAACGCATCTGCCGTAACGTTGGGGCGTGATTCGTAAATAATACCTATAACACCGAAAGGTGCGGTAATTTTATTTATACTTATTCCCTGTTCTTTATTTTCGTAAGAGTAAACGCATTTGCCGAGTGGGCTTTCTAATTCGGCAACCTGCTCTAACCCAAAAGCCATACTCTCTATAACCTTATTATTTAGGGTTAGCCTATCAATAAATGCCGCCGTCGCACCTTTTTCGGTTGCAAGACGAATATCCGCCGCATTTTCTTCTATCAAATAACTAGCATTTTCACGGAGCAATTTAGCCACCGTAAGTAGCGCGCTATTTCTCTTTTTATCGTTAAGTTTTGAAAGTTCGGCTGCCGCCACTTTTGCGCTTTTGCCGAGAGAGTTTAAGTCAAACATATTTTTAACCTTTTCTAAAAATCTTTTTCGCTATGCGTTTAAGTTTATTTTTTACCCTTTGTCTAAAATGAAAATTTTTAAGTACTCGTTTACGCCTTTTTTCGTTGCCGTACCAAGTTTCCACTTCCTTAATATAATCAGGGTCGGTAACTTCAATATATTTTTCACCGCGATAAAAGCCTATCATAACGCCGAAAACGTTTTCTTCTTTAACGCTTTCTTTTGTCAACTGACTGTCGCCACACATTATATATCCGTTATCCGTTTTCTCCATTACTCTATGAAGCACGAAAGCCCCTTCGGGGCGCAAATAAAGCGCTACGTCAAACCTTTTAAGGCGTTCGGTTTTAGTTTTTACGATTACCGACTGCTTACGATTTTTAAGCGTTGGCCACATACTGTTGCCTCCTGGAACGAAGGCTATTACACCGTTCTTTTCAAGTTCGGTTTTATAATCGGAATAATTAGTTTGCATACTTTTAATTTTCTTCAAACCCCTTAATACCTACCACGCCGTCAACGGGTAGTGAGAAAATTACGCCGTGAGCGTCGGTATTGCTACCTGCCTTTTCCATGATAGCGCGCATAATAGCATCCCTACCTTCACGCGTAGCAACGATATAGACCATTTCTTTTTCTTCACTTATTGACACGCCGAAAAATTTTGCTATCTCTGCGCCCGTACCTTTTGCTTTAACCACCGTACCGCCACGCGCGCCCGCGCTTCTTGCAGCGTCCATAACTACGTCGGTATTTCCCTTATCAACTACGGTTATAATTAAAACCGATTTACTTTCCTTTTCCATACTTTCCTCCTTCTTTTCCACCGAAGTTTCCCCAGCGAAGTATTTTAACGACGACATACCGCCCACACCGTCAATCGGTATAAACATTGCTATACCGTTTCCGACGGCGTTTATATTCATTTCAAGCAATAAGCCTTTTACAAGTTCACCGATTTGCTCGTCTTTCACGATTGTTTCAAACATAATCTTTTCGGTCTTTTCTATTCCGAGATAATCGAGCGTAACGTCGCTTGCCGTGCCGTTACAAAGTTTACTCAAAACGCCTTTTACGCCTTGTCTGTGAAAAAAATCAAGGTATTGCTCGGAATATTCGCGCTTGGTTATCGCTATTAAATACTTTAATCCCAGCATATCTCCCTCCTTATCCGATAATCTCTTCTTGTGCAGTTTTTTGTTCTTGCTCTTTCTTTTTGAGCCTTGCCATTTTAATCTTATAAATCAAGCCTAAAATTTGAATTGCTATAAGCGGTGTCATTGCGACCATTGCAACTACGCCGAAGCCTTCGGTTGCAACGTTTCCGCCGACGGCGCTACACACGCCCAAAGCCAAGGGGAGTAAGAAACTTGCCGTCATTGCGCCTGACGCAACGCCACCCGAGTCAAACGCTATCGCCGTAAATATATCGGGCACGAAGAAAGTCAAAACAATTGCAATTAAATACCCAGGTATTAAAAAATACATTATCGGGATTTTGAAAACAATACGCATCATTGCGAGCCCGACAGACGCTGCGACGCCAAACATCAAACTTGTTCTAAGCGCTTTTTTAGGTATCGCACCCGAAGTAATTTCATAAACCTGTTTAGTCAAAACGTGTACGGCTGGTTCTGCCGAAACTACGAAATAACCTATAACCATACCTATCGGAATAATTATCCAATTGTAATCAAGATTCCCTATCGCTTTTCCTAAATATGCGCCGACGGGCAAAAATCCAACGTTAACGCCGAGCAAGAAAAATACCAACCCAACGTAAGTGTAAAGTACACCGATTAAAATTCTAATTAAGTCGTTCTTGCTAGTTTTCTGTCCAAAAATACGGAAAATAAAATAAAACGCAACGATAGGCAATAACGCTATCCCTACTTCTTTCATATAGTGCGGAAGCGCGTGCAAATAATCACTTATTAATATATTAGTATTTTGTGGATTTGCCACGACGTTTTCACTAGTAACGAAATTATCAGGCTTAAAAATTATACCAAGGATCATAACCGATAAAATCGGTCCAACCGAACATAACGCAGTCAAACCGAAACCGTCGGTTTCAGCCCCTTTATCGCTACGCATTGCCGCTACGCCCGTACCGATTGCTATGATAAAAGGCACGCTCATAGGACCTGTCGTAACCCCGCCCGAATCAAATGCGAGCGGTACGAAAGATTTTGGAACGAATATCGACAACACGAATACAAGCGTATAGCAACCTATAAGCAAATATGAAAGTTTAACTTTTAATACTATCCTTAAAAACGCTATCACCAAAAATACGCCTACGCCTACGCCAACCGTTAAAATAAGCGTGGTTTTGTCAATAGTTTCGGCAAGTTGAGTTGCAAGTACGGTTAAATCTGGTTCAGATATAGTAATCAGCACGCCGACTATAAAGCACACGGGAACGATTATCCAAATCTTTTTAGAGCGCATAACCGTCGTGCCGACGTATTCGCCGATAGGCGTCATTGCCGTATCAGCGCCAAGCGTGAAAAGCCCCATACCTACGACGACTAAAAACGCGCCTAATATAAAGGCAAGGAAAGTTCCGCTCTCAATAGGGACGATTGTAAAACAAAGCACCAAAACGATTATCGTTATAGGCAAAACAGATGAAAAAGCTTCTTTAACTTTTTCATTGATAATCGTCCTGTCCGCACGAATAAACCCGGAATTCTTCCGCACGAAACGCCCCTCCTTTATAAGCATTTTTATTACATCAAGTATAACAAAAAGCCAAGCGTTTGTCAACGCTCGGCATTTTTATTTATATTATATTTTATTTCTTTTCCAAAACGTGCGTACCGTCCAGCACGGATACGACTGCAAGCGCACCAAACACGCCTATCGCACCTTGAATTAAATTACCAGGGATACTAGTTGCAGCAACCAAGCCTTCGCTCATTATTAAGCACGAATAGAGAAAATACCCTATAACCATAATGAGTTCCGCGACGATACTTGCAACAAGCCTTGAAGCAAATTTATTCTTGAACACCTTAATAAGTGTTTTAAAAATATAATACGCCGTTACAGCCATAAGTGCTTTAATAACCAAAGTTCCAGGCGCAAATATAGCGTATCCCGATAGTAGATCTGCAAGCATTGAGCCGATACCTGCGGATATCGTACCGTAAATAGGGCCTAACACGAACGCCCCGATAAGCACGAATACGTCGCCCAAATTAACGTAACCGCTTACGGGCATAGGGATTTGTATTACCATAGTAGATAAAGTTATTAACGCGGTAAATAACGCACTTAAAACTATCGTTTTAGTTTTTTCCATAATCGTACACCTCTAAAAAAAATTATAAAATCTTTTTAATCTCTAAAAGCGAATTAACCTTGTAATCGTACAACTTAATATCAGGTGAATTAACCCCCATATGGTTATACCATATAGCGTTAATACCGTATTCTTTTGCGCCTTTCATATCCGCCGTTAGCGAATCACCTATCATAACCGTTTCTTCGGGTTTTTCACCGTCAAGTTGATTAAAACATCCGTCAAAAAACTCTTTTTGCGGTTTAGAGTATCCAACCTTTTCAGAAACAAAAATCTTATCAAAATATTGATAAAACCCTGCAATTTTCAACCTATTTTCTTGTTGTTCATAAATAGAATTACTTGCTATGCACAATCTATATTTTTTTGATAAATATTCAAGTAATTCCTTAGCGCCATCTACGGGTTCTGCAATATTAAAAAGCGCGTCGCGGAAATCCTTTTCCATTTTATAAGTATCGGCGGTAGTTTTTATACCAAGCGCTTCTATCACTTTCGTGAAGCGAATTTTATACATTTCTTCGCGTGAAAGTTCGCCTTTTTCGACCAAATGCCACAAACTTTCGTTGGTGTGAAAGAAAACTGGCATATACTCTTCTTTAAAGTCTATTCCGTTTTTTTCAAAAGTAGTTTTAACGGCGATAAAACCGCTCTTTTTAAAACAAATTAGAGTATTATCAACGTCAAAAAATACTGTTTTAATCATATTATACTTTAAACTTTTTTATTAGTTATAATACAAAAAACGCTCCTATGTCAAGCGTTTTTTAGTCATTTATTTTTAATTTTATAAAATTTTTTGTTCAACCTATAATAAACGTATCCAAGCGTTAACACGAACGCAAGAAAAATAATTATCCAGTACGCCGTGCCTATTACGAAAGGTGGCTCTCCACCCACACCAAACACCCCTACGGGCGAATAGTAATTCATAAAAAAATACGGGTACGGGTCGCCACGCCCAAAGTCCACGCGCGCCAAACAAAATACGCTTGCGATTACAAAATATATAAGCGGTGGTAAAATACTATAAAATAAATGCCTTCGTTCAAGTTCTACTCTATATTCGTCAACAAAATAATCTATTATAGCAAGTATAGGAACGACGGCGTGAAGTAATACGCTTGACGCATTAAACGCGTTATAACCGTCTTTATGCGCAAACGGCGCAAGTAAACCGCAAAACACTATTCCCGTTACGGTAATTGATACGGTAAAAATATATTTACAAACGTAAAGCCCTGCTTTTAATTTTTCATTGCGGTTAAACGCGGGCAGTAGATATAAAAAGGCTGTTATTCCTATCCATAAATTAGACTGCAAGGTAAAATACAGCAATCTATAATGCCAGTTTTTATAGCCGTCGGATTTAGCGAATATAAACGAAAGGGCGACGCCTATCACAGTCGCCACCACTATTAAAATTTTTATTAATTTAGACTTCTTAATATTTTCCATATGTATTATGCGGGCTATAATCCTAGTTTTTCAATCAATTCTTCCGCTTTGGTTTTTTCCGCATTAGATAAGTTTTGATTAATTTTCAGTTCGTTAAACGAACGCTTTGCCCCACCGCAAAACAAAAGTTTAAACCAACGCCTAACTTGACAAAACGGTAAAAGCCAACGGTGTTTTTGCAAAACGGGATAATGAAATTTTATCACGTCATAAGGCAAAAATATCCTTGACATTGCATACTTAAACTTTCCGCCTTTTTTGGTCTGTTGCAAGGTTATTCTGTTTTGATTATTCCCGTATACACCGCCAGTAAGGACGTATTCTTGCATTAAAACACAAGTTTCATCAGGCTGTTTATTTAAAAACCAAACTTCACTTAAATTTTCAGCAGCAAAAGAAAACTTATCTAAACTTGCAGACTGTAAAAGCGTTTTCCGTTTTTCGTCGTCGTGGTTAACTTTATGATTTAATATCCACAAATCCAAAAACGACCTTATACCACAACCACCGTTATAAAAATGTTTAGCCATATGCGCGATATGGTATAAATAAAAATATTCGTCGGGTAATACTTTATGATAATTAAACCCGTCTTTATTTAAAGCAACTTTCCAAACGTCTCTTAATAAATTGCGTGAAAATTCTGCACGCCAATCTTCAAGCAATTCGTAATGAAGTTCTAGATGCACTTCGCCTGGCGCAAATAGAGATACGTCGTGCGAACCCCTACCGTCTTCTCTATACCCTAATGCGCTTACCAAATGATTAACGGCAACGTCTAAATCTTTTTTGTCCACCAAAATATCAATATCGCAACTCGTACGCATCCAAGGTTCAGGATAATACGCGCGTATAACCGACCCTTTAAGTGGAATAAACGGAATTTTTAACTGCTCTAACGCCGCGCATATTTCGTTTAACTCATATTGAATACGTTCGTAACGATAAACGGCTACAATTTGCTGTTTTTGAAATTTAGAATAATATGGATTTTCGGTATTTATCAGTCGGTTTTTAAATAAAGCGTAACCTACCAAATGCTGAACGTCGTGCTTTTTAGACAAATCATAAAGCGATTCAATCTTTGATTGAATCGTTTCTTTATCGATATCCGTAAATTTTTCTTCACAGCAAACCGCGCTGCGAATTAATTTAAACATAACGTCAAGAATGTTTATATCCATTTTACTTTTTACTAATCCCTAAAATATAAATCTCTCGTATAGACTTTATCTTTTACGTCGTTTAATTCTGCACTATGACGATTTGCAATAATTACGTCCGAAAGTTTCTTAAACTCGTCTAAATTATTTACGATTTTGCTACCAAAAAAAGTTTCACCGTCGTTTAAGTTTGGCTCGTATATAATAACGCTTGCGCCTTTTGCCTTTACGCGTTTCATAATGCCTTGAATTGAACTTTGCCTAAAATTATCAGAATCGGATTTCATAGTCAAACGGAAAACGCCAATCGTAACTATTTTTTCTTTTTTACCGTCGTAATCCATTTGATTATTATAACCGTAATAACCTGCTTTTTGCAAAACCCTATCAGCGACAAAATCTTTACGGGTTTTGTTAGACTGAACTATTGCTTCTATTAAATTTTCTGGAACGTCTTTATAATTTGCCAATAATTGCTTAGTATCTTTGGGCAAGCAATAACCGCCGTAACCAAAAGACGGATTGTTGTAATGGTTGCCTATGCGTGGATCTAAACATACGCCGTTTATAATACTTTCCGTATTTAATCCTTTCATTTCAGCATAAGTGTCTAATTCGTTAAAATACGAAACGCGAAGCGCTAAATAAGTATTAGCAAACAATTTAACCGCTTCTGCTTCGGTATAATCCATAATAAGCACGGGAATATCAGTTTTTATTGCTCCGCCTTGTAAAAGTTTAGCAAACTTTTCGGCAGCAGCAACCATCTTTTTATCAGTTAAATCCGTCCCAACAACAATTCTTGAAGGGTGCAAGTTGTCATATAACGCTTTACCCTCTCTCAAAAATTCAGGGCTAAAAATTATATTTTTATTATTTACTCTATCCCTTAACGCTTTTGTAAACCCTACGGGAACGGTCGATTTAATTACTATCAACGCGTTAGCATTACGTTTAATAACCAAATCAACAACTTTTTCAACTGCGGACGTATCAAAAAAATTCTTTTCGCTATCGTAATTAGTAGGCGCTGCAATTATTACTATATCCGCGTTTTTATAAGCCGTCTCCGCATCGAGAGTAGCGGTTAAATTTAATTGTTTATTTTTTAAAAATTCTTCTATCTCTTTATCTTTTATAGGAGATATCTTTTTATTTATTAACTCAACTTTTTCTGGTGCTATATCTACTGCCGTAACGCAATTATTTTGCGCTAAAAGTACAGCCATAGAAAGTCCAACGTATCCTGTTCCGGCAACTGCTATATTCATTTTACACCTCATAAAATTCTTTATACCATTTAGCAAACTTTTTAAGACCTTCGCGCAGCGACGTTGACGGCTTAAACCCAAAATCATTTTCTAACGCCGTCGTGTCGGCAAAGGTTACGGGAACGTCTCCTGCTTGCATAGGCACTAATTCTTTATGTGCGTCGAAATCGTAATCTTTGGGCAACACTTCCGCTTCTATTAATTCTTGTTGCAAAATATCTACGAAGTCTAAAAGATTTTCAGGACTGTTATTGCCTATATTATAAACTCTATACGGTGGCAACGGCAAACCGTCTTCTCCGTTTTTCTTTTCGGGCGCGCAAAGCATAACCCTTTTTACGCCTTCGACGATATCGTCAACGTAAGTAAAATCGCGCTTACAATTACCGTAATTGAAAATTTGAATTTTATCGCCTTTAATTAGTTTATTAGTAAAGCCGAAATACGCCATATCGGGTCTACCAGCAGGTCCGTAAACGGTAAAAAAACGCAGTCCCGTAGAAGGTATATTATATAACTTTGAATATGCGTGCGCCATAAGTTCGTTAGACTTTTTTGTCGCAGCATATAGCGATACGGGATTATCTACCTTATCTTCTATTGAATACGGTACTTTTTTATTTGAACCGTAAACTGATGAACTTGACGCGTAAACCAAATGTTCAACGGGGTAATTTCTACACACTTCTAAAATATTATAAAACCCGATTATATTTGCTTCAATATATACGTCGGGATTAGTAATCGAATATCTTACACCTGCTTGTGCCGCCAAATTCACCACAACGGCAGGTTTATACTTTTTGAATATATTCTCGATAAAAATTTTATCGGCAATATTACCGCGCAAAAACTCCCAAGAATTTTCACTTTCTTTTGACACAAGTTTTTGAATTTCTTCAAGCCTATATTCTTTAATAGAAACGTCGTAATAATCGTTAACGTTATCCACGCCGATTACTTTAATTGCAGTTTGAGTGCGCAAAAGTTCTTTAACTAAATTTGCGCCTATAAAACCTGCTGCTCCCGTAACTAATACGGTTTTATTCGTTAAATCTACGTTGTTTTGTAACATTGCTTTTCCTTTTAATCTTCTAAATCGATTTCTTCTTGATATATTTCGTCTTCAAACGCTTGTTCCATCATCTCTTTACGCTCTTTATCAGATAAAGACGAATACTCAACTCCCGCCAAACCGTATAACTGTTTTTCAATCCCTTCTAAAAGTTCGCCCATATAAATACCGCGTTTAGTTTCATTAGAAATTTCTTTTTGAATAGAAACCACTTCGGCATTTTGCATTTTTTGTCTTGTAATACTCTTTTTGGGTCTTGACAAATCAAGTTTGTATATTGACGAAACTATTAACTCTTCAAGTTCACTTGTAAGCATATTTAAATCGTCGTCAAAGATTATACCACATTGCCATAATATAATTTTATGTAAATCTTTATATTGCTTGTCGGTAAGTTTTTTATCTTTTGGTAGCGGTAATCTATGTAATATTACAGGAATAATCCTAAAAAACGAATAATACGCTTGAATAAGTAATAAATGCCTACGAACTTTAACGTCCATCCAAAGTCGGTTTTTTGCAAATAAATTTTCAAGTGAAACCATAAATTTTTCAAATAATTTAGGCGAAGTAAATATTACCGAATATTGCAAATTAGTACCGTACGGCAATGGAATACCGTAAAGCGACACCATATCTAGCATATCTTTATGCTTATCTTTTGGCATCTCGTATTTATAATTTTCTTTTTCTAGAAAAGTTAAAATCTCTTGTTCACAATTTATTCTTTTCTCTAAAATCGTACCGGAAATTCTTATTTTTTCTTCACGCTTTTTTAAAAAAGTACTCGTAAAATATGCAATGATAAGTCCTGCACCAAGAGTAATAAATACGTTTGCTATAATTTCCCACACAAATTGCGGAAGTCCAAAAAAAGTCATATAATTAATTATTTATTCCTTTATAGTCTTCTTGAACTTTTTGATAACTTTCTAAATTACCTATATCGTAACGCTTACCAGGCATCTCGAAAGCGTGCACTTTCGTTTGTTGACAAAGCCACGCTATATAACTACCAGGCGCGTCAACGCCACAACCCGCTTTAATTGCGTCGTCTATTCTCTTTGCATCTTTTTTTGTATAATAATAGAAAGGTGGACAACACCAATTAGATTCGGGATTAGGCGACTTTTCAGTCATTTTAAGCACTAAATCGTTATCGTCAATGGTAACCACACCGCTCTTTAACAATCTTTTAGCATCTGGTTCAAAATAACGCATTACGCAAGAAGTTTTCTTGTTTAATGCATAGGTTATAAATTTAGTGAGTGAAAAATCTAATACGTTATCACCTGCAATAACCAACACGTCGTCATCAATAGATAATTTATCCATTGCGAACTGAATATCTTTTACTGCCCCCAAACGCGTTTCATTTGAAGAAGTTCCGTCATCTACAACGGTTATCTTTTGCGATTTATTTTTCGCCCACTCTATAAAATGACAAGCAAATTTATGGTTTGATATAACAATGTATTCGTCGACTTCTTTAACCGTATCAATGTCATCTATAAGCCAATCAAGAATAGTCTTTTCTTTTACTTTAAGTAACGGCTTTGGAAAATTTTCCGTTAATGGATATAGCCTAGTTGCATAACCAGCAGCCAAAATCAAACATTTCATAAATGAACTCCGTCGGCACTTTCACAAATATGTACCGAAAATTTACCTTTAAGTAGTGGGAATTCTTTTAAGTATTCTCTCTCTACTTTTTCTTTTATCTTTTCTTCAAACACAGGGTCTATAAGCGCCATACAGCACCCCTTAAAGCCCGCGCCACTAAATCTACCGCCGTAAATACCGTCGGTTTTAAGCATTGTTTCGTACAACGATTTAAGTTCGGGCGAACCCGTTTCCCAATTATATATTGACGAATATCCGCTTTCAAAAGACAATTTTCCGTAGGTTTCAATATCACCTTTACGCCACGCTTCCGCCCCTAATTCAACACGCTTATACTCGGAATACCAATGCTCTGCGCGCTTTCTCCAATTATCAGGAAGCTTGTCCATATATTTAAGATATATTTCGTAAGGTACGTCTCGCAAATAAGTTTCTTTAAACTTTCCGTAAGGCATACCTGCGTACGCCTTTAAGGCATAAGCTGCGCTGCGACACTCGTCAACACGCATATTAAACTGACTACCCGCAAGAGTACGCTCTACCCCAGAAAAGAATATCGCTATTTTATAAGGTTTCATATTTGGGTTGGTCGGTATCAATTCGTAAGTGTCGTCAAGCGTGTCTAAATATAATAAGTGGTCCTTTTTAGAATAAACTTCACACGACTGGTCAAGTTTACCACACGATACGCCAACGTAATCGTTTTCTGCACTCATTGCAGTTTTTATCATTTCTGATTCAGAAATATTTATCCCGTTAACGTTGCAAAGCGCCGACAAATAAGCAATTGTAACCGCCGCCGAAGACGATAAACCACCAATGGGCAAACTGCCTTCAATTACGGCGCATAACCCAACCGATAACGAATATTTTTTCGCAAGCATAATGGTCGCCCCGCGAAGATAATCCGCCCAGTCGTTCTGCTTTTCCTTGGGAACTGCGGCGATATGCCATTGCGCACGCTTATCAAATTGTAAAGACGAAAGTTCAATAACCCCGTTTTGCTTTGGTGCGTACGCGATATGAATACCTTTATCAATCGCAAGTCCCGTTATTTTCCCGTGCTGATGGTCGCTATGCGCCCCTATCGGACACACCCGATACGAACAAAACGCCACCGCCATCGGCTCTTTTTTATAAATTTTTGAAAATTTTTTTATACATATCATACTACATTATTATTTTTAATTGTTTTAATATAATTAAAAATCATCAGTATCAAATAAACGAACCCACTAATAATTTCAGATATTATAACACCTTTGACCCGAAATAATGGAATAAAAATTATCGCACTAATTATTAAACTTGCGCCTGTAATAAAGGCACTGTTTCGAATATCTTTTCCGTTTCCTTTTGCACTTATAAAACGATTATAAAAATCACCCAAGCCCATTACTGCATAATAAATCATCATTGTTAAAGCAAAAGGTATCGCCGATATATATTCCTTTCCTATTAATAAACAAATAACATTTTTTACAAAAATCGCGTAAATAATGGTAGCACTAAAAGTTATAATATAAGTAATAATTATTTGTGACTTAGACAATTTTTTTATTCTAGCATTTTCCTTAAATGAAATCGTTCCCATAACTGCTGGTATTTGCATTACAGGTGTTGCCAAACTAACCCCTAAAGTAAAATAAGCATATTCTTCCAATCCAGATAATGTGGCAACTAATAAATTCAATACTTGTGCGGAAGCGACACTAGCCAATCCACCAATATACAAATGAAATCCATAACCTGAATTACATTTTAAAAATTTCTTAATTTCTTTTTTTGCATGTTTAATTTTTACAAAGTCAACTAAAAAAAATACAAATAAAATTATAAAATAGCTAAAAAAATATATTATTATAGCCCAAATTTCTAAAACTGCTATTTTCAACAAAAAACAGATAATATATATTAATGTAATACTTCCTTGCGGCACAACAGTAAGTATCGAATACATTAACATATTATTTTCGCCTTGAAATTTGTATAAGTAAAGTCTATTAAAAAACATCAGTCCAACTGTTGCGGAGGCGAGCAATATGTATGCTGGTAACTTAATCCCGAATAAATATAAAACTAATTGA
>JAFVTK010000085.1 GCA_017503265.1 Clostridia bacterium
ACTTATGGTGAGTTCCCTCATTCGGATATCTACGGATCACGGTCTATTTGCGACTCCCCGTAGCTTTTCGCAGCTTGTCACGTCCTTCTTCGGCGCCATGTACCAAGGCATCCTCCTGTATGCTCTTTGTAGCTTGATCTTTATTTTGGTTTGCATTTTTGCATTCCGTCGAATTTGCTTACATTTTCCTTGACTATACTCGACTAATTTTTTTCGTGAATCGTTTCCTACGCTTCTTTTCGTATTAACCTTCGTTTTAAAAATTTGTCTTTTTGCTCTTTTGCCTTAATGTACTATTTCTTAAATTAAGTCTTTTCTCGATTCGATATTTGACATATCTCTCTCTTCTTTTCTATGCAGTTGTCAATCTACGATGCTTTGACTACGGTCAAAGAAGATTTCTTCACTTAAAAATCTCATAAAAAGGCATACCCCTCGAAGCGGTAGCCTAAATATATTAGCACTTATGATTTTTTAAGTCAAGCGTTTTACAAAAGTTTTTCTACATTTTTTTGAAAAATTTTTTAAACTTTTTTTTACAGTCAAAACCTTGTGTTTTTACAAGTAAATTACGGCATATATTGTGTTTGATTATTATTAAAATACTTGCATTTTATTATATATAATGTTAGAATACTCGTAAGGAGATTGACTTATGGATATTAAAACTCAATGCCAAACGGCAGTTCAAGAATTAATTGATACGGCTAAACTTAAAAAAGGCGATATAATGGTCGTTGGTTGCTCTACTAGCGAAGTAGTCGGAAGCAAAATCGGCACTAATTCTGACCCGGATACTGCCGAACGAATTTTTGAAGGAATATATAGTATACTAAAAGAAAAGGGAATTTATCTCGCCGTTCAATGTTGCGAACATTTAAATCGCGCAATCGTTACCGAACGCGCCGCTCTACCGTTAGCAGAAGCAGTAAACGTAATTCCACAAAAAAAAGCAGGCGGTAGCCTTGCAACCGTTGCTTATCACAGTTTCGAAAATCCTATCGTAGTTGAAGACGTAAAAGCCGACGCAGGTATGGACATAGGCGATACGTTTATAGGTATGCACCTTAAAAAAGTTGCCGTACCAGTAAGACTTTCCATAAAACAAATCGGCGAAGCGCACTTAACCTGCGCACGCATCCGCCCCAAATTTATCGGCGGAATAAGAGCGGTTTACGACGAAAATTTGTTGTAAAACTAAAATAAAAATTTAACCGCGCGGAAAAATCTTCCGCGCGGTTTTTTCTTTTGTAAAACTTAATAAAAACAAATTAGTCTTTATATTCGGTAGTATAATTATCGAAGTAACCTTGAATCCAAATGATAGGCGTTCCCTTATCACCTGAACCCGAAGTCAAGTCACAAAGTGAACCGATTAGGTCGGTAAGTCTTCTTGGAGTAGTACCCATTTGACCGACTACGGTACTGTCTTTTTTAGCAATTTCGTTTTTAATTGCTTCTTTTAGAGCGTCGCCTTTTAAATCCTTAAAATCGTTATCGGCTAGATATTTAAGTTTAAGTTCGTTAGGCGTGCCTTCCAAGCCCTTGGTGTATGCAGGTGAAACGACAGGGTCTGCAAGTTCCCAAATTTTACCCACGGGGTCTTTGAACGCACCGTCGCCATAAACCATTACTTCAATTTTCTTTCCAGTTGCTTTAAAAAGTTTTTCTTGAATAGCGTCTACGATAGGTTGGCAATCGCGTGGGAAAAGTTTAACCGTTTCTTCGGTAGATTTATTTGAACCGAGCAAGCCGTAACTTTCGTTATAACCGCTACAGTTTACGGGGGCATTTAAGATGTCGTCAAGCCCAACAACAACTTCCGCGCCGCCTGCTTTAAGCAAACGTTTGGTGCGCGCTCTGGTATGAATATCACAGCAAAGAACGTTTTTAGTATAATCGAGAATTGCCTTAGGGTTGTTTGCAAAAATAATTTCGCACTCCGCGCCTTGTTCTTCAATAAGACTTCTATAATACTCAACGTAATCTACGCCGGTAAACGTATGTTTTTCATAACCGAAAAGTTCACGATATTTGCTTTCAGTCAAAACGTCAGTATAAGGATTTACACCCTTTTCGTCAAGCGCGTCAAGACTAACCAAGTGGTTACCAACTTCGTCTGACGGATAAGAAAGCATTAAAACTATCTTTTTTGCACCCCTTGCAATACCTTTTAAGCAAACCGAAAAACGGTTACGGGAAAGAATCGGAAAAATAACGCCGACAGTATTTCCGCCGAGTTTTGCTTTTACGTCGTTAGCAATATCGTTAATAGACGCGTAATTACCTTGCGCCCTTGCAACGATTGCTTCGGTCATTGCAACAACGTCTTTATCGTGAAAAGCAACGCCTTCAACTTTGGACGCTTCCAAAACCGAATCGGTAACGATTTGAACTATATCGTCCCCACTCTTAATAATCGGCGCTCTAACGCCCCTTGATACTGTACCGAATAAACGACTCATCTTCTATCACTCCTTGTTTAGGAAATTTATATTACGCTATATATTATACTTATAAATCAAAAAAAGGTAAAATATTTTTTTGCGTTTTACTATTAGAATTTCTTATATATCGTTCTGGCAGAAAAAACAGGCACTAAAACAATAATCCCCAAGTAAAATTTTACATAGGGATTATACATTATATATAATATTATATTTTATACCACTCTTCGTTTAGAGGTTTATCGTCGGATAAAAGTTCTATTCCGTTACTATTTTTCCGCACAAGTTCCATAACTTCTTTCATTTTAACGGCGGAACACAGTTGAACTTTTGCATCCCCTATACGCCCGTCTTTAATAGCGCCGTGATAACGGAACGCTGGCTCGTATTTAGGGAAACTTTCCGACGGGTCGTAGATATTTTCAGAATACATATAGTAAGTTGGCTTTTCAAAAACTTTTCCGTCGCTAAATTTTATTCCCAACGTAACTTTGTTTTTAGACAACCTATTTGGAACGTTAAGCATTTCTTCAACACAATGCAAATAAGTGTTTTTATCCTGCCCCACACCTATCAATAAAACGCAACCGTCTAAATCGTAAAGTTTACCATAACTACCTTTGGGCGAAGTAGGCGTATCAACAAATTTTTCACAGTCGATAAAATCGTTAACTTTTTCCGCCCTACCAAACACGGTTAATGAGTGAGTAGGATTAAGTGCAGTTTTTCCACGCGCGTCTGCCGCAGCAATTATAGGAAACGTCCCAACACAAGGCCTAAAATTATTAAAATCCAAACTTATAAATTTATGGTCCGTGTAATAATTATCAAAAGTATGCGTAGGCACAACCACTAATCCGTCATTTAAGGTAACGTGTTCTATAAGCGCGTCTAAAAGAGTTTGCCCACCGCCTTCAATTTCACCCACGGCTTTTAGCGAAGTATGAACGATAACGGGTTTATTTTGCGGAACGCCTATTTCTTCAAGGTGTCTAATCAAGTCGATTTTAGTAAACATTACGCACCACTACCAAAATAATTCTATTTTATAAGTTTTTCAAATTCTTTTTTTACGCTTTCAAAAAGACTGTTCGCTTGGTCTTGATTTTCACATTTTAGCGAGTAATAAACTTTTAGTTTTGGCTCTGTTCCACTGGGACGAATACAAATAAAACTTCCGCCTTCTAATTCGTAATAAACGGCGTTGCACTTTGCACAGTCAATTTCGCTAGTCGTACCGTCCGCAGTCCTTCTCGTCGCCGTAGAATAATCGCGAGTAGCCAAAACTTTTATGCCACAAACCTCGTTCACGGTAACGGTTTTCATTTTATCAACAACCGCGCTCATCTCTTTCATAGCGTTAAGTCCGCTATACGCCACGCTTACGTTAGTATCGAAAACAAAGCCGTATTTTTGATAAAGTTCTTGCAACCTTTGGTACACGCCTATATTATTAAACGTATAATAGCATACCATTTCGGCGAACAACATACTAGCAACTACTGCGTCCTTATCGCGACAATGCGTTCCACGCAAATATCCGCAACTCTCTTCAAACCCAAAGAGATATTTTCTCTTGCCAGTATCGTCAAGTTGCTTAATTTTTTCACCGATAAACTTAAATCCTACGGGTGTTTCAATTAGTTCTACACCGTAGTCGTCTGCAATAAGTTTCGCCATACCCGTGGTAACAAAACTCTTAACTACAAATCCTTTTTGAGTAAGTTTACCGGTTTCTTTAAGTCTTCTTAAAATATAATCAAGTAACAATATGCCCGTTTGATTTCCTGACAAAGTTACGAATTCGCCGTTATTATCACGGATAGCAACGCCCAACCTATCACAATCAGGGTCAGTTCCAAAAACAACGTCCGCATTTTTGAAATCCGCCATCTTTATTCCAAGCGTAAGCGTTTCTTTTATTTCGGGGTTAGGTACTTCTACCGTAGAAAATTCGGTATCTTTTTGCGTTTGCTCTGGAACGAGCGTTGCATAAATGCCCATTTTCTTCAATATCGTGGTAACGGGAATATATCCGCTACCGTGAACGGGCGTATATACAAGTTTAATTTGCTTTCCAACTTTCTTTACTTCTTTTGGTGAAAGCGAAAGTTTTTTAATGGATTTATAATATTTTTTATCTACGCGTTTAGGAACGACGTTGATTTTCTTTTCAACCTTTTGGTCGTATAATATTTTATCCGATAAGCAATCACCTATTTGGTCGATATACTCAACTACTTTTGCGGTTGCTTCGGGCGACATTTGCGCACCGTCTTCTCCGTAAACTTTATATCCGTTATATTCTTTCGGGTTATGGCTTGCGGTTATCATTATACCTGCAATCGTTTTAAGTTCACGCACCGCGTATGAAAGCATCGGTACGGGATGAACGTCACCAAATAGATAAGTTTTTATTCCGTTACTCGCTAAAACCACGGCAGCGTCGTATGCAAATTCAACCGACATCCTACGCGTATCATAAGAAATAACTACACCACGAGCCTTTGCCTTTTCGCCCAAAGTTTTTATATATTCCGAAAGCCCTTGCGTTGCACGACGAACGGTATAAACGTTCATCATATTCGTTCCCATACCTATAAGGCCACGCATACCTGCCGTACCAAATTCAAGGTCTTTACCGAAACGATATTCAATTTCTTTTTCGTCCGCTTCAATTTGAGTAAGTTCTTTAATTTCTTTTTCGTTAAGTTTTTCGCTCGTTTGCCACTTTTTATAAATGTCTTTAAACATAAAAATGATTATTCTCCATATACTCAAAGTTTAATAATATATTTTAATACAGATACAATTATACATATTACAGGCAAATATGTCAAAGATTTTTCTTTTTTAAGACGACCCGAAAAAGAATTTTTAATTTTATTCGCTTATTTTTTACAAAATTTAAAAAAATATTTTGTAAACAGTTGACATTAAAAAAACATTTTGGTACAATTTATTAGCGTTGTCTACGGAAAGGTGATGCGGGTGTAATTCAATGGTAGAATTCCAGCCTTCCAAGCTGGCAGCGTGGGTCCGATTCCCATCACCCGCTCCAAACTTTGTCGCAGGATAAGTTTTTTACGCACCTGTAGCTCAGTTGGATAGAGCATCGGCCTTCTAAGCCGAGGGTCAGGGGTTCGAATCCCTTCAGGCGCACCAGATGGCGGGTGTAGCTCAGTTGGTTAGAGCGCAAGATTGTGGTCCTTGAGGTCGTGGGTTCGATTCCCATCACCCGCCCCACAATCAATTTAATATAAATAGGGGTGTCGCCAAGCGGTAAGGCAACGGATTTTGATTCCGTCATTCGTAGGTTCAAATCCTGCCACCCCTGCCAATTTGGTTCATTAGCTCAGACGGTAGAGCACATGACTTTTAATCATGGTGTCCGGGGTTCGATTCCCCGATGAGCCACCAACTTTCCTTTTTACAAGGAAAGTTTTTTCCGCCCATAGCTCAGTTGGTAGAGCAACTGACTCT
>JAFVTK010000086.1 GCA_017503265.1 Clostridia bacterium
GCATCTTTTCCAAAGAAGTTAACCAAACCGTCAGCGTAAATGACGTTGCCTTTTGATTTACTCATTTTACCGCCGGCTTGTAAAAGCCAGCCGTGTCCATAAACCTTTTTCGGTAAAGGAAGCCCTAACGCCATCAAGAAAATAGGCCAGTAAATAGTGTGAAACCTTATTATATCTTTACCGATAATATGCACGTCTGCCGGCCATAATTTATTATAACTTTCCGCGTTATTTCCATCAGCGTCGTATCCGATACCCGTGATATAATTAGTGAGCGCGTCAAGCCAAACGTAAACGACGTGTTTACTGTCAAAATCTACGGGGATACCCCACTTAAACGAACTCCTTGAAACGCAAAGGTCTTGAAGTCCTGGTTTTAAGAAGTTGTTTACCATTTCATTTTTTCTTGAAACGGGCGTGATAAAATCTGGATGCTCTTCATAATATTGCATAAGCCTATCAGCATATTTTGACATCTTGAAAAAGTAGGCTTCTTCTTGCGATTTTACAACCGGTCTACCGCAGTCGGGACACTTGCCGTCAACAAGTTGGCTTTCCGTCCAAAAAGATTCACACGGCGTACAATACCAACCTTCGTAAGAACCTTTATAAATATCGCCCTGCTCGTAAAGTTTTTTGAATATTTTTTGTACTTGTTTTTCGTGATAATCGTCAGTAGTTCTAATAAACTTATCGTAAGATACGCCCACTAAATCCCAAATACCTTTAATTTCAGCAGCCACCTTGTCAACGAATTCTTTTGGTGAAACGCCTGCCGCAGCCGCTTTTTCTTCTATTTTTTGACCGTGTTCGTCAGTCCCCGTTTGTAAGAACACGTCGTAACCTTGATAGCGTTTAAAACGCGCTACGCTGTCAGATAAAATTGCTTCGTAAGTATTGCCTATATGTGGCTTACCAGAAGTATACGCTATCGCGGTAGTTATATAATATTTTTCTTTCATTACTTTGCTCCTTAAATAAACTTAATTACAGTATCATAGTCCGTGCTTAAATTTTCCACTACCATTTATTTATACCATAATATTTTACCACATTTTTTACACATATTCAAGGATAATTTAGCATAAAGTTTTATTATGAACGCAATTTTTGGACTAGTTTTAATAACTTCAACCGCTATTTTGATTTTCGTTAATCCCGACGCTGCCCTTGCGGCTATGCTTTCTGGTGGTGAAAAGGCGCTTTCTCTTACACTTAAAATGGTTGTTATTTACGCCGTTTGGCTTGGAGTTTTTGAACTTCTTTCACGCTCGGGACTTTCAAACAAAATTGCGAAAGGTCTTAAACCTATGAATAAATTGCTGTTCGGTCAGTTACCCGACAAGGCAAACGATTATATGTCGCTAAATATTTCTGCAAATATTTTGGGCATGAGCGGCGCAACAACGCCTATGGGCATAAAGTCTATACAAGAACTTGAAAAACACCCGAACACCGAATACGCAATCACAATGTTTTTCGTGCTTAACGCTACAAGTATTCAACTTATTCCGTCGTCGGTAATGGCATTGCGAACTTCTATGAACTCTTCTTCCCCTGCCGATATTATACTACCCACCGTTTTAGCCACGCTTTTATCAACGGTAATCGGCGTTATTTTAGTAAAATTATTTGTTAAAAAACGGGGGTAAATTATGTCAAAATATTTTATTCCCGTATTATTTTTAATTATATTCTTCTATTCTTTAATCAAAAAGGTCAAGCCGTACGACGCGTTTACCCAAGGCGCAAAATCAGCAATACCTTTTGCGGTAAGCGTTTTCCCTTATCTAGTCAGCATTTTCGTTATAACAGAACTGTTTGAAGTAAGCGGAATTTCTAACGCAGTATCAAATTTTCTTTCCCCTTTTTTTAGAATTTTAGGTATTCCAAAAGAACTTACTAAATTAGTATTGATTAAACCTTTTTCGGGAAACGGCGCGCTTGCTATACTTACTGAAATTTATTCCACTTACGGTGTTGACAGTTATTTAGCAAGGTGCGCTTCGGTGATTTATGGCAGTAGCGAAACGGTTTTTTATATTGCCGCCGTTTATTTTGCCGGAGCGAAAACTAAAAAACTTGCCGTTCCTATAATAATTTCGTTAGTTGCATCTTTTTTCTCTTGCGTATTTGCTTGTTTTATATGTTTAATTATGTAAAAAACCGTTTGCACTTAACAAACGGTTTTTTAATTTTAATTATTAATTTTACGCTTTTTTGCTTCTGTCTTCTTCAACGAGTTTTGACGTTATTTCTTCCAAAGTCATTACGCCAAGGTCGCCGTCTTTTCTAGAACGGACGGAAACTTTATTTTCTTCTTTTTCTTTATCGCCGACGATTATCATATAAGGCACTTTTTCAAGTTGCGCTTCCCTAATTTTATAACCGATTTTTTCGTTGCGGTTATCAACTTCTGCACGAAGTCCTGATAAAAGAAGTTTTTCAGTAATTTCTTTTGCGTATTCAGCAGTTCTTTCGGTAAGCGACATAACCTTAATTTGTACGGGGCAAATCCAGAACGGGAACGCGCCGGCATATTTTTCAATAAGCATAGCGAGCGTTCTTTCATAGCAACCGATTGAACTTCTATGGATAACGAACGGATATTGTTTATTGCCGTTTTCGTCAATATAGGTCATTTCAAAACTGTGTGCCGCTGCAAAGTCAAGTTGTAAAGTTATAATCGTATCTTCTTTGCCGTAAACGTTGCGTGCCTGAACGTCAAGTTTAGGTCCATAGAACGCCGCTTCGTCGTCGGCTTCAACGTACTCTATACCGATACTATCGAGAATTTTTTTCATAAGCGCTTCGGCTTCGTTCCACGCTTTATCGTTGTCAATATATTTTGACTTGTTTGATTTACCGCGTTTACTGAAACGGAAAGTTACGTCGTCTCTCATACCCAAGCAATCAAGGAAATAGTAACTGAGTTCCAAACAACGCTTAAATTCTTCTTCAATTTGTTCGGGCGTACATACGATATGTCCGTCAGACAAAGTAAATTGACGAACACGAATAAGTCCGTGCATTTCACCGCTCGCTTCTTTTCTAAACAAGGTTGCAGTTTCGCTGTAACGGCAAGGCAAATCCCTATAACTCTTTAAGCCGTTTTTATAGATTTGATACTGGAACGGACAAGTCATAGGACGGAGCGCCATTGCTTCGGGCGAATTTTCGTCGCCGATAATAAACATCTTATCCCTATAATGATCCCAATGCCCCGAAATACGGTAAAGGTCGTTCTTTGCCATATAAGGAGTTTTGGTTATCATAAAACCGCGCTTTTCTTCTTCGTCTTCAACGAAGCGTTCTAAAATTTGCAATATTTTTGCGCCTTTTGGTGCGAGAATAGGAAGACCTTGACCAACCACTTCTTCGGTTAAGAATATTCCTAAATCTCTACCGAGTTTGTTATGGTCGCGTTTTTTCGCTTCTTCTAACGCGGCAAGATGTTCTTCAAGTTCGCTCTTTTTAGCAAAAGCCGTGCCGTAAATACGGGTAAGCATTTTATTCTTTTCATCTCCACGCCAGTAAGCGCCCGTAACGGACGTTAACTTAAACGCTTTGATTTTACCGGTAGACGGAAGATGCGGTCCACGGCACAAATCCATAAAATCGCCTTGTTTATAACAAGAAATAACGCTACCAGCAGGCAAATCGTTGATAAGTTCAACCTTATAAGGCTCGGAAAAATCTTTGAAAATTTTAACCGCGTCGCGTTTAGAATATACCAAACGCTCAATAGGCAAATCACTCTTGATTATATCCTGCATTTCGCTTTCGATTTTTACCAAATCTTGTTGAGTAATGGGCGTTTTAAATTCAATATCGTAATAAAAACCCGTTTCAATAGTCGGACCGATAGCAAGTTTTGATGTTGGGAAAATATTTTTAACCGCTTGCGCCAAAACGTGTGAAGCAGTATGGCGATAAACTTGCAAACCTTCTTTATCTTTTAGCGTTACTATTTGAATTTCAGCGTCTTTTTCAACGACGTGTGATAAATCAACTAATTCCCCGTCAACCTTACCGCAAACTGCGTTCCTAAATAATCCTTCGGAAATAGTTTTTGCAATTTCACCAACGGTTATCGGTGCTAAAAACTCCAACGCCGAGCCGTCTTTTAACGTAATTTTCATAAATACGTTCCTCCTAAAATGTTTATATATAAAAAATATCCTTAAAGCACGATGCTTTAAGGACGAAATAATTTCCGCGTTTCCACCTTAATTGCCACCTATATTTTAGGCGACCTCTCTTGCCGATAAAAAGGTTACGGCGTACCTGCCCGAGCAACGGTGGTTTCATTTCAATATACGTTTACGGGTTTTCAGCAAACACCCGCTCTCTGAAAAACGTTATAAAGCACTACTTGTCCGCGCGATAAGGGCTTTTTAAGTTCACATATATATTAAACGATAAATATTTTTTTGTCAACTATTTTAGTGCAATTACAAATTTAAATGGCACTAAAATAGTTTAACCGTTAATTTATATGTCCGCCTGAAAATATTATTTTATCGCTATAATATTCCCTTAAATAAAACTCGTCTTCCTTGGGTATTACGCCCGTAAGTTCTACTTCTCCGCAATTACTCAATAGTACTTCCCTAACGATTTTAGCCGTTTCCCCGTCTAAAAGGCTACTTCTTTTTAATCGGCGGTAATGCGAATCGTATACCCTGCCGTCGTCAATATACACGCGTTTTTTCTTGTTTTCTAAAAGATATGAAATAAATTCTTTTAATTGAGTATTCAAAAAACATTGCGGTATACAGTCGGCGACTTCTCTCCACTTGTTTTTTAACGGCTTTAATCTAAAATTATAAATACCGTCGATTGCAATTTCTCTATTATTTTTTATCCTTTCAAATGAATACTTTTTATCGTCGTCAAGGTCCGCCGCGATTAAACTTGCAAATAAAATTTCTTTTTCCACGGTAGACAGTCCGCCTATTCGTAAACATTTTTTAAAATAATCGTATTTATATTTTATCGCTATAATTTCTGCTACTTTATCGGCGATTTCCGCTCTTATAACGTCAGCATAATATTCGGGGCAGTTAACCGTAAGACTAACTCTACCGCTCTTTTTATTTAACCTTGCCGAACAGCCGGCGTGGTTAAATATTTCACCCGCCGCCGACTGAACGTAAGTAAGATTATCTTCACAAAATTCATTTTCGGTTATGGTTATACAAGTCATATAGTTTAGTTTACGCTCCGTAAAAAAATTTATTTACCGATATTGCTGCTTTTATGTGATAATTTCTTTATTTTTCGCCAAGATAAGCCTTTCCCTTTATCAGACGCTAGAAGTCTATACAAAAATTTATACGCTTCTGACACAGCAACTATCGAAACTGAAACGGCGAGCGTTTTAATCCACGAAGATAACGACAGCGGACTTACCCCGAACACCGTCGGCAATAACTGAACCATTATTAAATGCACGATAAATACGCCTATAAACGTTAGCACCATTATTTTGTTTTTGCCGATACTCTTAAATATACTTTCTGCACCTAATTCCCTACTGTTAAAAGCGTTCATAAGTTGGAATAGAATAAACAGCGTAAAAATTACACCCGCCGACTGTTTTTCTCCCACCTGTAAAAAATCCGTAGTATACTGCGCTATCATTACCCCCGCAACGAATAATCCGTTAAAAATTATGCGCAGTAACATTTTTAAACTTACTATACCTGCGCTACGCTTGACCGGCTTAAAATTCATAAGTTTATCGCTAGCCGCTTCTAACCCCAAAGTAAGCGCGGGCGGTCCGTCCATGATTACGTTTATCCATAAAAGTTGTAAAGTGTTAAACGGCGCAGGTAACCCTAATATAGCGCACACGGTTACAAAAAGTAGCGCTGAAAGGTTTACCGAAAGTTGAAACAGTATAAACCGTTGCAAATTTTTATAAACGTTACGCCCAAAAGAAACCGCTTTAACCACGGTTGCAAAACTATCGTCTAATAAAACCACGTCAGCCGCTTCTTTGGTTATATCACTACCCGCTTTACCCATTGCTATGCCTACGTCGGCGTGCTTAATCGCCGGAGCGTCGTTAATTCCGTCCCCCGTTACGGCAACGACTTCGCCCTTACTTTTAAGCGCGCGCACAACGCGCAATTTTATTATGGGTGTACTGCGCGCGATAACGGTTATTTTATCAAGAGTTTTCTTAAATTCTTCATCCCCAAGTTTATCTAGTTCGGACGCGTTAATAACCTGCGCTTCGGTTTGGGCAATTTTAAGTTCACGCGCGATTGCAAGCGCCGTTTCCATATTGTCGCCCGTCATTATTTTAACTTTTATTCCAGCGCGACGGCAGTCGGAAACCGCTTTGTAAACTTCTTTTCTAATCGGGTCGGTTACCGCAACGAACCCGTCGAAAAAATATTTAGCGTTATCGGTAGTTTCGTTAAAATCTAAATGTGCAAAACAAAGTACGCGCCTTGCTTGTTTTTGATGCGCTTTAACGTCTGACGTTATTTTTTGAATTTGCGCTTGTGTAAGATTGCAAAGTGGCAAAACTTTTTCGGGCGCGCCCTTTATTAATTTACGCAGTTTTCCGTCAACCGAAATAGTGGTGATCATATATTTATTATCGCTTGAAAAAGGTTCTCTATCCACTACGGGATAACGGTTTCTATATTCGACGTAACTTGTATTTTTATTGCTCTTTGCGTATGCGGAAAGTAGCGCGCATTCGGTTTGATTTCCACTACCTGTTTCACGCCTATTTTTGACTATTAAATCGGCAGTCGAATTGCATACGAAATTTTGAAAAAGCGCCTCTTCGGAAATTTTTTCAGGCGGTATGCAAAATTCATTTTTAC
>JAFVTK010000007.1 GCA_017503265.1 Clostridia bacterium
AAAACAAAAAAACGCACTTAAAGTGCGTTTTTGGTTTTTTATTAAAGGCGATTAAATTCTTGTTGCTATTGCTTTTAAGAAATCTTGTGAAGAAAGTTTTTTAGGCGTAACCCCTTCTTTCTTAAATAACCCCACAAGGTCGCCCGTCATTTCGCCTTCTTCAATGGTAGACAAAGTCGCCTTTTCTAAACGGCAAGCAAAATCCACAAGGTCGGGAAGATTATCAAGTTCACCGCGTTTTCTTAAAGCACCGCTCCAAGCAAATATAGTCGCTACGGGGTTAGTCGAAGTTTCTTCACCCTTGACGTATTTATAATAGTGGCGCGTAACCGTTCCGTGCGCCGCTTCATACTCGTAAACGCCGTCGGGTGAAACTAAAACGCTAGTCATCATAGCAAGGCTACCGTAAGCAGTCGCTACCATATCGCTCATAACGTCCCCGTCGTAATTTTTGCACGCCCAAACTATTCCGCCTTCGCTGCGAACGATACGCGCAACCACGTCGTCGATAAGGGTATACATATATTCAATACCCGCGCTTTCAAACTTATCTTTATATTCGTTTTCATAAACTTCGTTAAAGATTGCCTTAAATCTGCCGTCGTACACCTTACTAATAGTATCTTTCGTCGAAAACCATAAAGGTAATTTTAAGTCAAGGGCGTAATTAAAGCACGCGCGCGCAAAACTCTTAATCGACTTATCGGTGTTGTGCATAGCCATAACTACGCCGTCGCCGTCAAAATCGTGTATAAGTTTAGTTACCTTGTTTCCTTCCCTATCGGTATAAACGAGTTCTGCTTTGGCTTTGCCAGCAAGGCCGTCTACCGCCTTATAAATATCGCCGTACGCGTGGCGCGCGATTACGATAGGTTTTTTCCAAGTAGGAATATAAGGCGTTATACCCTCAACCAAAATAGGCGCGCGGAACACCGTTCCGTCAAGCATAGCGCGTATAGTGCCGTTAGGACTTTTATACATACTTTTAAGCGAATATTCTTCTACGCGTTGAGCGTTAGGGGTAATGGTCGCACACTTAACAGCAACACCGTATTTTTTAGTTGCTATCGCGCTTTCAGCAGTAACCTTATCGTCGGTAAGGTCGCGGTTTTTAAGCCCTAAATCGTAATATTCAGTTTTCAAGTCAACGAACGGCTCTATTAAAATTTCTTTAATCCATTTCCATAAAACCCTGGTCATTTCGTCGCCGTCCATCTCAACGAGCGGCGTTATCATTTTAATTTTATCCATAGTTTTTCTTCCTTTTCTTTTTCCAAAATATTTTAACACATAAGCCGTTAATTTACAAGCGTTTTGAGCCCTTTGAACCTGCGCGAGTAAGAATTCCCGACTTAAAAGTTTTTTGCGTGGTGCTTTCTTTTGCAAAATCGCGCTCGGCTACTTCTATAAGTTGGTTTAGCATAGCCGTAAAACCTTTAAGCGTATCCGAAAATAAATAATACGCAAGCGACCCCGGCACGGTATTTATCTCGTTTAGGTAAACTTCCCCGCCCGATATAAAATAATCTATTCTTATTACACCCTTAAAACCTAATTCTCGGTATATCTTTTCAGTAGCATTTTTTATTTTATCAGAATACTTTTTATCTATGTCCGCTGGGAATACCCTTTTCCCACTTTCGTATTTATCGCCAAAAGATAAAACTTCTTCTTTCCCCACGGGGCGCTCACACTTGGAAACGATTATTCCTTTATCACCGCTTTCATATGCGGCGCAGTTTATCTCTATAAAATTTTCCAAACAAGGCTCAATAAGCGCTTTATTACCGAACTTTAAAGCGTAAGATACTGCGCCCGACAAACCGTCTTGCTCGTCAACCTTGCTTACACCTATGCTCGACCCTAAACGGTTAGGTTTAACTATAACGGGGAATTTAAACGTTGAAAGTTGTTCAAGTTCGTCTAACGCGGAAACGGTAACGCCTGAAAGAGTTTTAATTTTTAACGATTTAAGTACCGTTTTGGTAAACGCTTTGTCTATGCTTATCGACGACGGCATCATAGGCGGTGAAGCAAGCGCAATTTTGCACATATTTAAAAGTCCTGCAAGACTTCCGTCTTCACCGCGTTCACCGTGCATACAATTAATAGCGACGGCAACGTCGGCGATTTTTTTGAGTTTATTTTTCTTTATTGAGTAGAGCGCGTTTCCGCCACATATGAGCGTTACGTTGTCTAACTTCTTAAAATCAAAACTTTTATATCCGTCAAGGTCTAAAAGCCTTTCCCCCGAATACCACTTTCCGTCAGTAGAAACGTAAACTGGCAAAACCTTATACTTGTTTTTATCAAGAGAGTTTGCCGTCATAACCCCCGTAATTATAGAAATTTCGTGTTCGACCGACTGACCGCCAAAAAACACAGCAACAGTTTTCATTAAAAAAACACCTCCGCAAAAATTTTTCCGCTTTGGTGCTTCTTTATAATCGTAATTATTAAGTATATTAATTGTAGTTGTCTGGTAAATCGTTTTCAAACAATACTACGTCGCCTTCAACCATAATTTCGTTTAAGAGCGCGTTACCTTTGTTAAGACTTCTTGCAAATTTAATGTTTTCTCTATCCATACCGCCGTCGATAAGACCGTTTATTATCATTTCGGCGTTGTGTTTGCCGATTACTATAACTATATCGGCGTGCGCGGCAAGTGTTTTACCAAATTCAAGGTTTGCCACGTTTTCCATTTTGCCTAGTTCTACAAGTCCAGGCGTAACGACGATTTTTCTACCTTCAAAAGTATCTAAAACTTCCATTGCAGCGTTTACGCCGTCCACGTTAGAATTATAACTGTCGTCAATAATTACTATATTTTTATTGTTTGGCATAAGTTCTAATCTATGCCCGATAGATTGAATTCTGTTTATACCCGCAGCAATTTCTTTGGGGGTAAGACCTATCTTAAACGCAACCGCCGCCGCAAGACAAATATTCCTTACGCTGTGCCTACCCAAAAGCACGGTGGAACATTTAACTGATTTACCGCCCTTAAAATTAAGCGTAAAAGTCATACCGCGCGTATTTACGCTTACGTCGGTGGCTGAAACAAAATTATTTTCACCGCTAATGCCTGCCGAATACTTTTCACCGTCAAAGCGTTCCATAAGTTCTACGGCGTTTGCGTTATCGGACGAGAAAAAGCCCGCGCCCCCTTTGTCAAGGTTTTCAAAAAGTTCAAACTTGGTATCTTTTGTAACTTCTATACTACCAAACGTTTCAAGGTGTTGATTGTTAACGCCGGTAAGTACGCCGTATTTTGGTTTAACCATTTTGCAAAGCGCGGCAATATCACCTTTACTTCTAGCACCCATTTCAGCAATAAAAATATCGTGCGTGCTATCAAGTTGTTTTACGGTAAGCGCAATCCCCAAAGGCGTATTATACGATTCAGGCGAAGCAAGCACTCTATACTTTTGCGAAAGTATCGTCCTTAAAATTTCTTTAACGGTAGTTTTGCCGTAACTGCCCGTAATACCGATTTTAATTACGTCGGTTGAATTGAGTTTATCCACCGCTATACGCAAGTGATAACGTTTAAGCGCGTTTTCAAACGGCTCGTTAAGTCCGTACGCAAGGAAAAGTATATACGGCAAAGATATCGGCATTGCGCAAATAACCGAAAATCTTAAAAGCGCGGTTACTTCGTCGCCGATAATAAAGGCAATATAGTCTAAAAGAATTATAAGTCCAACAGTAAACAGTAATAGTAATACCACATAAGTTATGCAAAGTCTTACTAAACGCTTGGTTTTTTTAAGCGGAACTTTTGCGTTTACGCTACTTTCGGTTTTTATATATAATAGCGAAAATAAAATATACGACATAAATCCTATATAAGACGCTGCCGATTGCCCCAAATCTTGCCCCATTATTCTTGTGCAAAGCGGTGAAAAACATATATTGAGTACGCAAAAGAACAAGAACGACAACAAGCATAAAAGCATCATCCTTGATAGATAGGGCGTTTCTTTGTTAGCAAGCCATTTAAAATACTTTTTACCGCGGTAGCCACATTGTTGGAACACAAGAATAAACTTAAAAGACGCAAAAAACAACAAAACCGCGTTTATTGCGCTTATTACGAGATAGACGGCAAGTTGATCGCCCGTAAACAAATCTTTAAAATTGTGTACGCTAGTTGGAATCATTTCCCTTTTAAGAGAGCAAAAACTCCCTTACCTCCAAGTTAAATTTATTCGGCTTATCAATAAAGCAAAAATGCCCTGCGTCTTTTATCGTGATAAGCCTGCTATCAGCAATACCTTTATTTAACGCGCGCGCCATATAAAGGGGTGTTTCTTTATCTTTATCGCCAAAAACTATTAGCGTTTTATTTTTTATTTTAACTAAATGCCCGTCAAGATGTTCGGTTATGATTTTCTTAAAACTCTCTTTCATAACGCCGTCAAGCGCCAAGTAATCTTTTGAATAAAAGCGGGTAAGATTTTCTTTTTTTACGAATTTTTTAAGCACGCTAAACAACGCTTTTTTAATTGCTTTTTTAGGCGTGTTTTTTGGTTTTAGCCCCGCCGCGCCAGTCAAAACAAGTTTATTACAAAACTCACAATTTTCCGCCGCCGCCTTTATCGCAATACGCCCACCGAACGAGTGCGCTATTATATGCGGCTTAACGATAGAATTTTTATATTTAAATTCTTCCACTTCAGATATGTAATCGTCAAGCGCGTACGGGTAATCCATACCCTTATTTTCGCCAAACCCTTTTAGGTCGGGCGCAAAAACTTCAAAATAGCGTGAAAAATAATTAAGTTGGTAATAAAAACTACGCCTATCGGCAAGGTAGCCGTGCAAAAATAAAAGTTTATCGTTATCTTTGGTAAAACTTAAAGTCTTACTTTTAATAATTATAACTCCTTTACGAATACCAAAGCGTTTTCACCGTCAGCGTAATATTTTTTTCTGACGGAAATTTTTTCAAAACCGTTTTTCTTATAAAACTGTATCGCTGGTAAATTGCCTTCCCTAACTTCTAACAAAAGTTTATTAACGCCTTTAAGTTGTTTTTCAGCAAACTGTAAAAGCGCGGTTGCAACACCTTTCCCACGATATTCTTTTAACGTAACTATCCCTTCTAAATCAGCGTCGTCAACGCTTTTAGAGCAAGTTATAACGCCTATTAACCGTTCGCCGTCAAAAGCGCCTGCGCATATAAACCTACCCGTATTAAACGCCGAAATAAGCATTTCTTTATTCCAACCGTCAGCAAAGTCTTTTAAGTAAAGCGCGCAAATTTTATCAACGTCCTTAACGGTTAAAAGGGTAACGGTCATCGCCCTTCCTCCGCTTGACTTTTTCTAACGTATAGTGGCGTAAGCGCTTCTATATCAACCGTAATCTCGCCTTTTTTGCACTCTATCGCCTTTATAAGCCCTTCTGCAACCGATACGCTTTTAACGTTAAATCCGTCAATCGGCGCAATCGCTACCATCTTATATTCACCGCAAATTTCTTCAAGGTTGTCGCGCATAATATACGCAGGCGGTAAAATGACTTTATTATCTTGATAACCACAAACGTAAAAACCGTTGTGTTTAGCGTCGATAACCGCAAGCACCTTACCGTTCTCATTATATGCAAGCGTATCAAAAGAAGTTATTGAAAGACAGGGTTTACCAAACGCAAAGCACAATGCTTTAACGGTAGCAACACCTATTCTAATCCCCGTAAACGAACCAGCGCCAACTACGGCTGCAAAAAAATCCGCGCGCGAAAAATCAAACTCCGCCTTTAACGCAAGTTCTTCAACCTTTGGCATAAGTTCCACCGAGTGATTAACACCACACTCTGCGTCGTAAAGTACGGATAACTTACCGTCTTTACAAATTATAACCGTTAAATTTTTTCCGCTGGTATCAATGGCAAGGTAATTCATAAAATAATCTTTCTCTCGTTAGGTGAAATCTTTTGGATAACGACCTTTTTAATATTATCGGGTAAAACGTCTTCGATATTTTCCGCCCACTCGATTAAACAAATATTGTTTGCGCCAAAATAATCGGTTAAACCCAACGTTAAAGCGTCTTCACCGCAAGATAGGCGATAACAGTCGTAATGATATAAAAAATCCCCGTACACGTTTAGATATGCGTAAGTTGGACTTGTAACGCCGTCAAGCCCAAAATAGCGCGCAACGCCCTTTGTAAAAGCCGTTTTGCCAGCGCCCAAATCACCCGACAAAATAACCACGTCGCCTTTATTCAAAGTTTTAGCGTACTCAAACGCTATATCTTCGGTTTGTTTTTGATTTTTAGATATATATTCCATAAATTTAAGAGTTTTGCAAATTAATTTTCTTAAACAAATAAGAAATCCTTTTATAAAGCAATAATGTGATTAAAGAAATAACCACGCTCTTTATAGCGTTAAATGCTAAAACGTACGTCCACAGCATAGAAAACATTGAGTTTGAAGTTTCGGTAGGAACGAACGGCACGCTACCCATAAAGAAAGGGAAATTAATAAATTTATTTACGAGTAAAGATATACCCGTTTGCACTACGCACGCGATTAAAAGTGTGATAATAACCGTTTTAATGCCTTTTTTATAATAATAAACTATCGACGGAACTAAAACGTAAGACGTGGTAATGATTATATTTGCAAGTTCACCTACGCCACCCGTACTGCCAACCGTTATATGTATAAGTTCTTTAACCACGGTTATAATTACCGCAGGAATAGGACCGTACATAAAGCCAGCAAGCATAACGAACACGTTTGAAAGGTCTAATTCCAAAAAACTTGCAGGTGTGCCTGCAAAAATAGGTATTTCGATCAAATAAACAACGAAAGAAAGTGCGGCAAACACCGCCATACCTGCAATGTTTTTTGTGGTAAATACGTTTTTCATAAAAATACGCCCCTAGGAAAAATTTTAGGGGCGTAAAAAAGCGAACGGAAACCGCAAAGAGCGTTATGCTCCCTAATTCTTTTCCCATCCGGACTATACCGTCGGTTACGGAATTGAACCGTATCAGCCAAAAAAAGGCTCGCAGACTATACTGCCGATGGGGAATTTCACCCCGCCCCAAAGAATTAATTATATTGTATTATTATTTACGCCGTTTGTAAAGCGATTTTAATTATTTTTACATTTCTACGCCGAATTTTTCTGAAAGAGCCTTTGCCGTTTCGGCGGCGTTTTGCAAATACACTTTATCTACTTTAAGTTCTATTAAAGAAGAAAGTTCGTCTATCGATAAAGTGCTTGCGTAAACGTAAAGCTTTTTATTGCCCTTTAACGAAAGCGCGGTCTTAACCGCTACGATTAGCGTTTCGCCAAACACTTTATCTACGATAAGCGATATATGCGACGCTTTAATCCCCTCTACCGCCTTAAAGGCTTTTTTAAGCGTTTCAGTCGGACAATCAGCGTCAATAGCAAATCCCAAACGGTTTTTCGTTATATTTGATAGTTTAGAAAGTTGGGGTTTAACCCTACCTGCCGTTGCAACAAAAATTTCCGTTTTTGGAACTGTTAAAGTAATACCGTCAAGTCCGTTCTTTAACGCTTCCCTAACTTCTGCGCCGCGCGCGCGAAACGAACTTTGCCCAAACGGATAATCAAGCATAGCGCTAAACTTAATCTTATGCTTGCCGATTTTTTGTTCTATATTTTTACAATATTGATATGAAAACGGCGTAACTGAAATCTCACAAATTCCGTACTTAATAAGTTCAGTCGCCATAACTTCGCCACTACCTTTAAAAAACTCTTCGGGCGAAGCAATTTTAACCACCTTTGACATAAGTTCTTTGATTTGATAAACGTAAAACTCATTTTTAAGTCCGCTTTCAGTCTTGCCCAAAGCGCGCGCCAAATCAAACTCAACTTTATTTTCAGAAACTTTGGCGTCTTCATCAACCGCTTCTTCAACTTCATCAACGGGAACGTCTACTTCTTCGGTTATCGTATCTTCGGTAACTTTATCTTCCGTAATCGGTTCTTCTTTAATCTTTTTCTTAAACCCGAACATAAGTTACTCCTTTTATTTTTACGATAAAATAATTCATTAATCAACAAATACTTTCATCAAACGGTAAACGTAAAATGTTAAAGTTTTTTTCGAGGTGAATATATGAACGTTTTTCCATTATCGTTTACACTCGGTTTTCTTTGTACCGCCATGCTGTTTGCACTTTGTTTTTTATCAGTAATCGGCACGAAAACAGTATTTCTGTATATAAAGCGCTTTCTACCTGCTAAAAAAATAGAAATTCCGCCACCCGAAGACAAACCTAAAAAGAAAACTGCCCCGCGCGCGCCAAAATCGCCACAAGTAGTGCGCAGTATTGAGATTGACCCAAGTACCGTTGACAGAATTTACGTCAAAAAATCTTCCTAAAATTAATATTTGGTAGTATTTTTATCGTCGCCCCAAAGACTTTCAAGATGATAAAAAAGCCTTGTTTCGTCGTTAAAGATATGAACTAAAACGTCGCCGTAATCGAGAACTGCCCAACGACCTTCCCTAACGCCTTCACGGCGAACGGGCGCAACGCCTAATTTATCCATTTCTTCTTCAACGTGTTCAATAAGCGCACGAGTGTGCGTCATTGACCTACCGCCGGCAACGACGTAATAGTCGGTTACTTCGGTTTTTCCGCGAACGTCAATACTTACAACGTCTTCTGCCTTGTGGTCAACCAAACATTGACAAATTTTTTCTACAAACGTTTTTGAATCCATATTTATCCTTCCTTTTAGTTTTTAACGTAATACGCAAACGCGTTTATCGTTTCAACGTATATCTTTTGTTTTTTATTTATTAAGTGCAAAAATTCTTCTTTTAAGCACTCTATAAAACAATTTTCAAAATCTTCCTTTTCGTAAAGTTTTCGCAAGTTTTCCACTCCGTCGTAAACCCTGCCTTCTTCAACCATATCGGCAACGAAAATAAGTTTGCCAAGCGTCGTCATTTCCGCCTTTCCCGACGTATGAAAGCGAATAGCGTCTAAAATTTCAGGGTCGGTAACGCCCAACCGTTTTTCCGCAATAAAAGCGCCTAAAAAAGAGTGAACTACTGGCGGTGGCACGTCGTTTGGTAGCGTAAAACCTTCAACCGTATTAGGGTCAACGTATTTTGCGCAATCGTGTAAAGTAGCCGCTATAAATACTTTCTTTTCGTCAAGCCCCAAGGCTTTTGCTTTTGCAAGAGCGGTGGTAACCACGTCCGCAGTATGTTTAACGCGTTTTAACGGTAAATTTCTTTTAATATATTCGGTGTACTTGTCCCCACCGTAAAGTCCCTTATTAATGGCGTACTCACCCACACCGTCAGGTGCAATGCCGTCCACGGAAAGTCCAAACGCCGTGTATACGCGGATTTTGGTTGACGATGCGCTTTTACCCGTATAGGACAATTTAACGAACTCTTTACCAAACCGCGCCTTAAAATATTCGCGCTCGGCTATATAATCGGTGAAAAAATCTTCACGGCTAAACACGGCAAGGTCGCAAGCGGCAAGAATTCTTTCAGGGAATTTCCAAGTTTTAAAATCGGTAAGCATATCACCGCCGACGATAAAATAAATTTGTGCACCTAACTTTTCTTTAAAATGTTCTACCGTAAGATAAGTGTAACTTTTACCCTGTTTTTGAGTTTCGTAATCGCTAATTTCGATTTTATCAAGACCGCGAAAGGCAATTTTAAGCATCTCAATTCTATCGACAGCAGGCGCGGGTATTAAATTTTTGTGTGGCGAAATATAGGTTGGCATAATATACAGTTTATCTAAACCAAGTTCAGCCACCGCACTTTTAGCAAGCGCAACGTGCTCTTTATGCACGGGGTTGAACGTTCCACCTAAAATACCGATTTTTTCCATAGATTTATTATCGCATATTTTCAAAATAAAATCAATACTTTTTTGTCTAAAATAATTGTTGATAAAGGGTATAAAAAAGCGTACAAGGGGAATAACCCATAAAAAACGGAAGTACAAGTTATGAAAGTAACCCCTGCAATGATTTTAGACACTATTTTTACGGCGTTCGTAAGTTTTATACTATCGTTCGTGGTGTTTTTTTATTTTTTTGAAAGACGGCTTGCAATTACTTTTGCAGTTACCTTTTCATTGTTATTTGCCCTATTTGCTTTTAGAAAATTTTTTAATAAGCACCAAAAAATTAAACTTTCAAACGAACAAAAAAAATTACGCGACGACGCGCAAGCGCAATTAAACGTGTTTACCACCACAGAGAAAAACGACCTTTTTGAACGCGCGCTTTCAAATGCAGGCTATCAAACGGCAAGAAAACGCGGTGGCATATTAATTAAAGATAAAAAAACTTATATTTTCCCATTATTTTCTGTTGACGGCGTAAACAAAACCGACGTAGTAAAAATTTTTAATTCAATCGGCAGAGAAGATACCGCATATATAATTTCCGCAAACTATTTATCGGGCGTTAAAGAATTTGCCGATAGGTTTGACGGGCGGATAATAACGTGCGAATTTGACGGAGCGTTTAAGTTCCTTTATGAAAACGACGCTCTACCCCGTCAAAAATTTAAGTTTAAAGAAAAAACACCGTTAAAACTTTCGGCGATAAAAAATATCATTCACAAAAAAAATTCAAAAAAACTTTTATTGTTCGGGATTGGATTTTTGTTTATGAGTTACTTCGTATCAATAAAAACTTATTACGTTATATGCGGGTCAATATTTCTTTTCTTTGCGCTTTTTTGTAAATTATTTGGAAAAGAAGAAGTTAAAACGGTTACAAATTGACTATGCCATTTCGAGACGGACGTTCTTGACAGGCAAGCAGAAATCTAGAAAAGTGAAATCAAGATTTTGATAATTAAACTAAAAATATTGATTTTAATATATAATAAATTCACTTTTCGTAGTTTTTGGCAAACCGTTCCCGAAAAAAATGCTTTCAGAAAACAAAACGCCGACTTATTTTAGTCGGCGTTTTGTTTATATAATCAAATTAAAATATTATATGTTCTACTTTGGGGTTTTTACTGCGACGATAAAAAACCAACTTTCTACCCGTAGCACAAACGAACTCCGCGTTTAACTTTTCGGCAATTTCAAAGCCAGCCTCTTTGGGAATTAGCATAGAATTTTCTAAAACGGTAACTTTAATAAGTTCTCTTTTTTCAATCGCTTTGTCAAGGCTTTCAATCAAACTGTCGTTTACGCCCATTTTGCCGACTTGCGTAACAGGCTCTATATTTGCAGCAATCGAACGGAGATTGCTTCTCTCTTTTGAACTTAACATAATTTTTTCTCCTTTATATTAATCGACGAATTCAAATTCTTCGCCACCGATTATTATGGTAGATTTATCGGTTGCGCCCATTTTGCGCAGTTCGTCAATAACGCCACGGTCGCGCAAAACTTTATGCATATACGCAAGCGAATTCATATCGTCTAAAACTACGTTGCGTTTAAGCACGTCAACAAGCGTACCAACGACGACGAAAGTTTCGCCTTCTTTAAATATTTCATAAGACAATCTTTCGGGTTTAACGTAATTAAATTCTTCAAACTCTAACGGTTTAACGGGCGGAAGTTTAATAAGCGTATCGTAAATAACCTTCTTTAATTCGTCAAGTCCTTTTCCCGTTATAGCCGATATTTCAACTATCTTGTGTTTTCTACCGATTTTTTTCTTAAACTCTTTAAAATTTTCGTCTGCGCCGAAAACGTCAAGTTTATTAGCCGCAATAATTTGTTTTAACTTGCCGAGTTCTTTGCTATAACTTTTAAGTTCGGCGTTAATCTTTAAATAATCTTCATACGGATCGCGACCTTCCATGCCCGAAACGTCGATAACGTGTACTAGCATACGCGTGCGTTCAATATGCTTTAAAAAGTCTATACCAAGTCCTGCGCCGTCCGACGCGCCTTCAATTAACCCAGGGATATCCGCAACCAAAAACTGATTATCGTAATAATCACACACGCCAAGGTTAGGAGACAAAGTGGTAAAGTGATAGTTTGCAATCTTGGGGCGCGCCCTAGTAATTTTACTTAAAACCGTAGACTTGCCTACGTTCGGAAAACCTACCAAGCCTACGTCCGCAATAGTTTTAAGTTCTAAAACCACTTGCTTTGCTTCGGTTTTTTCGCCCGTCTGTGAAAAGTGCGGAGCGTGTCTACGAGAGTTAGCAAATTTTGCGTTTCCCTTTCCGCCGTCGCCACCGACAAGCACTACCTTTTTCTGCCCGTCCGTAAACATATCGGCAATAACGCCACCCGTAGCCTTATCTTTAATAACCGTGCCGAGCGGGACTTTCAATATTAAATCGTCGCCCGACTTACCAAAGCAGTCTTTCGCACCGCCTGGCTCGCCGTTTCCCGCAACGTATTTGGTTTTGTAATAATAGTCCACCAAACTAGAAAGGTGCTTGTCCGCGACGAAAATTATATCGCCACCTTTTCCGCCGTCCCCGCCGTCAGGGCCACCGCTAACTTTGCCTTTATAGTGTATGAAAGAAGTGATGCCGTTACCGCCATCCCCTGCTTTAATAGTAATTGTTGCTCTGTCTATAAACATAATTCACCTTTTAATCTTCTTTAAACAATCGTCTTTTATCGGACACGCCACGCAATCGGGGTTTTTGGCTTTACAAAAACTTCTACCCAAATAAATAAGATAATGATGCGCGCGCGACCAGTCCTTTTCGTCAAGAATTTTCATCAAATCTTTTTCAGTTTTTAAAACGTTATCGGCTTTAACCAAACCTATGCGGTTACTAACCCTAAAAACGTGCGTATCAACCGCGATTGCGTTTCCACCGAAAGCCACGCTATAAACTACGTTAGCCGTCTTACGCCCTACGCCTGCAAGCGTACGCAAATCGTCTAAATTGTCGGGAACGTTTCCGCCAAATTTATCAATTATATCTCTGCACGCCGATAAAATATGTTCGGCTTTGGATTTATATAGTCCGCAAGAAAATATAAACTTTTCAAGTTGGGCTTTTGTAAGCGTCAACATCTTTTCGGGCGAGTTATATTCCTTAAAAAGTCGTGCGGTGATTTTATTTACGCGCTCGTCCGTACATTGCGCGGAAAGTATTACTGCTATAAGCAGTTCAAAGGGCGTAGAAAACTTTAAGGCAGGCTTGTCCGTAAATACCCCCGATAATTTTTCCACTATTATTCTTGCCCTTTTTTTATCCATAGAACTTCACCACATTTAGTTTAACACAAGCGGTAGGCATTTTACAAGCGTTTTTTTCGGGGTTTTTTAGTTAAATGCTTCTTACGATACGTTTTCCACCGTAAACGGTAACCAAAAAGAAGCCGGCGAAAGAATTTAACGACACGCTTGCCACCGCTCTTTTTACGGAAGGAAAAGTACTTTTTGAAATTTTTACCGATAAGCCGCAACCAACGCCTGCTTCTTTTGGCGTGTTTACAATTTCGTTTACGATACCTATGCGCCTTAAAATTTCAGAAAATCTAACGGTATGCGCGCGCGAACGGAACGCTACCACGACAAACTCCATAAAACTTTCCTCCTTTGCATAAAAGAAACTTTTTCTTTATACAATATAGTATTAACTTTCTTTATTTTTTGTTAACGGTATATGGAGGAATTTATGATTTATTTTGACAACGCCGCAACTGGCGGATTTAAGCCAAGAGCGGTAACTGACGCTGCCGACACGGTTATACGCTACCTTTCCGCGAATCCCGGTAGAAGCGGACACCGCTTATCGATAGCAGGCGCGGAAACCGTAGAAAAATGTAGGCAAAATTTGGCGAATATGTTCGGCAGTAAAGACGACCGCGTTATTTTTACAAAAAACTGCACCGAAGCGCTTAACCTTGCTATTTTTGGAAGTCTTAAAACGGGCGGACACGTTATAACCACCACGTTTGAACACAATTCGGTTTTGCGACCTTTGCACGCACTAAAAAATAAGGGGCTTATTGAACTTGATATAGTTTGCCCCGAAGAAGATAAGCCACTTGCTTGCTCTATAAAAGACAGGATTAAACCTAACACCTATTTAATCGTAACAACCGCCGTATCCAACGTTACGGGGTTAGAACTTCCGCTTGCAGAAATAGGCGCTGTCGCAAAAGATGCCGACGCTTTGTTTTTAGTTGACGGGGCGCAAGGCGGTGGACATATTCCCTTAAATATTTCTAAACTAAACATACATATGCTTGCGCTCGCAGGGCATAAAGGGCTTTACGGCATTATGGGTAGTGGCGCGCTAATCTTGAACGACGACGTTGATTTAGAACCATTGCTTTACGGCGGTACGGGTAGCGAATCTTTTAATTTAAATCAACCGTCCGTTTATCCTGAAAGATTAGAGGCAGGCACTCTAAATTTACCCGCGATAGCCGCGCTTGACGAAGGCGTAAAATTTATTTTCGGAAATATGAAAAATTTCGGCACTCATCTTTTAACCGCAACCGAAAGCCTAATTGACGGTATCAAATCAATCCCGTCAGCCGTTTGTTATTCCGCGCCTAACCGCGCGGGAATTTGCGCATTTAAACTAAAAAATCTTGCATCAAGCGAAGTTGCCGATATATTAAACCTAGAATACGACGTTGCCGTGCGCGGTGGACTTCACTGCGCACCGCTTACGCATAAATTTTTAAATACGGACGACGAAGGCTTGGTACGCGCAAGCCTTGCCGTCCAAAATAGCGCGCGTGAAATAAATTATTTTATTTCCGCTTTGGAAAAAATTGCGCGCCGTTAAATTTTTTTAAGTTCGTGAACAACTTTATTTAACATCTTACGTTTTTTATCGTCAAGCATAGGCGACAGCATTTTTGCAAAATTATCTATATCGGCGTTAGAAAGCGTACCTTGCCGTTTACCCTTTTTTGCTTCTTCGTAAATCGCCATAAGCAATTCGTTTTGACTTTTACCGTCAAATCGGTTAGCAAGCGAAGTTACCATATTTAAAATATTAGGATCAACGCCGTCAGTATTAATCCCAGAAGTTACTCCGCCACCGTTTTTTACATAGTCGTTAAAGTCTTGCATAATTCACCCCTAAAAAAATTTTTTTCAATTCTATTGTATGAACTTCATATACTATAATGTTAGCGGAGTGATTATGGAAATATTACAATTTTTATTATCTTTTTTTATGAGTGAGATGGGCGGTGGAAAATTAGAGCCACTATTAAAGACGATTAAAGAAAATAATTTTGATATAAAACAAGCGCTTAAAAACTTAAACCCTGAAATGCTTGCGCCCTTAATCAAGGAATTTATGTCCAAAAACGAACAAAACCGCCCGAGCGGAACGCAGGGGCGGAGCGTCGGTCTGTCCCCCGTTGCGGGCATTGCCGACAAAGATATCGTTTATACTTTAAATAAATATTTTTACACGGAAACAAACTAAACCGCGTTTTTAAGTTCATCAAGCGCTACGTCTACCCCTTCGCCTTTTGTGGCTTCTATCGCCCCGAGCGCTTTAGTTACGCCAACGCCGTGTATACAAGTTCTATCCGGCCAAACTATTTTTGCGGTAGTTAATTTAAATGCGCCACCCGTAATCAATATATAAGTAGTTTGCATTATGCCTTTACCAAAAGTTCTAGCAACGCCTTCATTATCTTTTTCAACTACGATTTTAACACCGTCAACGTAAGTTTTTAGCGCGCCTATTAAACACTCTGATGCCGAAGCGGTGTTTTTATCGCCGATTACCGCGATTGAAGATATACTTTTATATCTGTTATTATCAGTATAAAAAGTTTGCTCCCCCGTTTTGCCCACGGCAATAGCCACGGCAGATTTTTTCTTGCCACCGTTATTTATAAAGTAAGACGCTGTATCAGTTAAAACGTCCATATAACCGCCGCCGTTACCGCGCAAATCGAGTATAAGTTTAGTTTTATCACGCTCTTTCATATAATCGAGCGCCTTTCCCATTTGCCAAGCCGCGCCCCCTTCAAACGAATCTAACTTAATGTATGCAACGTCGTCGTCAAGATCACTCATTTCCAAACTTTCACGCTCTTGTCCTTGCGGAGCGCCACCGTCTTTGTTAACAAATTCATATATGTTTTGATTGTCGTAATAAGTAACGTACGACGCAACGTAACTTTTCTTTTTTACGTTTACGGTATTTTGCACACCCTTTCTTTCATAAGTAAAAGTAAGTTCAGCGTCCGTTTCGTATTCGCCGATAAAATTAATTATATCTTTTTCGTCGTTAAAAATAACCGTTTCACCGCCGTCAACGCTACCTGAAAGCAGTTTATCCCCTGCCTTTAAGCCCGCGTGATAAGCAGGGGAATTGCCCACCACTTGACTTATTTCAGTACCAGCGTCCTTATAAAACGAAACGCCTATACCACGATAATTACCCTTTGAATTTGCAGTAACTTCGGCATATTCTTCGGCAGTATAATATTTTGCGTAATCGTCAAGCAATCCCTTAACAAGCGCGTCGCCCACGTCTTTATCTGTTATCTTTCTATTTTCGCCAGTAGTCGGATCGTAAATATAGCCGACCTTTTGCATAATTGCAACAAGGTCGTACGCGACGTTTGCTTCTTTGCCACGAATTAAATAGTTAGTTAAAAAACCGCCTGCAAAAGATAACAAAAAGAAAAGCACGCCCAAAAGGATTGCAAGGACTTTTTTAGAAGTTTTTTTCTTTTTATTGACACAAACAACCTCCCCTTCGGGAAGGTCGTTTTTAGTTTCTTCAATCATGTTTTCGTTTTTTTCGTTCATTATTACCTTACCAGTTTAGAAAGTATCGTTATCAAACGGAAAGTAACCGCATCTGAAAATTTGCGGATATTAAGCCCCGTTGCCTTTTCTATTTTATCAAGCCTGTAAGTTAGCGTATTGCGGTGTAAATAAAGTTTTCTTGACGTTTCGCTGACGTTAAGGCTGTTTTCCAAAAATTCTTCTGCGGTGTTAACCATTTCTTCGTCGTCGAAAATTTCGCGTGCGTTGGTATCCATAAGCATTTCTAAATACTCGTTAAGTTTGTACTTGGGCAAATCTTCGAGCATTTTTATAAGCATATATTCTTTAAAAGAGTGAACTTCGCCTTTGGAATTAATTGCGTTACGCATCCTAACGGCTGTCATAGCCTGTGAAAAAGAAGTGCTTAAATCGGCAATAGTTTTAACCGTACCACCTATTGAAATACGAACTAACGCGCCCGTTTCTTCATAAATAGATTGTTTTAAGAATTCCGCGTATTCGGTAGACGATTGATACTCGTTGCTTTCTTCGTCCATAAATTTTACGAAAGCAAGTTGATTTTCGTCAATTTCAACCACAAAATCAAGCACGTCTGAACCGTAGTTGTTAAGCAAATTTTTAACGTCGTTATAAGAATTTCTTTGAACGCCAACCACCATTACGAAAGACGGCATATCTTTCATAGAATACTTACGCATATATCTTGAAATTTGCGTATGGTTAGTTTCGCCTAAAAGTATTGCTTTGCAAAAATCCGAACGCGAAAGCCCAGACTCTTTAAAGAAAGAGTTTTCGGCAAGTTCACCTATAAGATATGCGTAATTTTTTTCTGCCGCGCCCACTCCGTCTATACTACCTATAAAGCATTTGCTTTTATATTTTATGTAAAAAAGCGTTTTGTTAAGCGTTTGGTCTTGCTTGATTTGATCAAAGTCAGTCGGAACAACGTCGCCTGCCTTTCCAGCACCAGCAACGAAGTTACCGCTTGCATCAAAAACCGAAAACTCTATACCTGTTTTTTCAGTTATTCCGTTAATAAATATTCTTATATCCGCGTCCATAGTTTCACCCTTAAAAATATCGGTACAACGATTATAACCTTTTTTTAGATAAATTACAACAAAAACCTAAACTGTTTTTAAAATTTATTCGTCAATTTGCACAAAAAATAATTTAAAGCACCCCAAAAAAAGAGTGCTTTTTCAAAATTAGTTACAAAATATATGATTTTAATGTTTTTTACGTTTGCGCGCATACCACGTTGCAAAAATCACTAACGTAATTAAATATATTACGCCTATTATAGCGGTAATTAAATACGTTACGCCATAACCTTTCACGCCTGTAAACGCGTCTATAACTTTACCAGCGAGCGGTGGAATTACGCCTGCGCAAACTGCCGCCATAGCGTTTATTGCCGCTAAATAACTGCCCGAATTTATACGCGTGCGCATCTTAAATGCAAGAATACCGCTAAATACCGAACGCCCGCCCGTACCTGCGGTAACGAAAATTATTATCAACACGATTGAAAGCACTACGTTTTTATCAAAAATAAATATCATAGGAACTAGCGAAATTACCGCTATCGCCAAAAACGCGGCACTTACCCAAATGATGTTCGTGAACTTTTCGCATAAACTTATAACTAGCACCGACCCAACGACCGAAACCACCGGGACGATAAGCGTTATTAAAATAGAATACTCGTCAGGCATACCGAACACGTCTTTCATCATATCGGGGATCCAGTTCATAACCGTATAATGCATAGTGTTTCCGAGCATAGAAATGAAAAACATTAAAACGAAATAAAAGACCACGCTTTTTCCGCCTTTTAGGTTTATAAAAGGTTTTTCTTCTTGCTTGTTGCCGTCGTCTTTTTTTACACCAACTACTGGTGGGAAGGCGCGCATTTTATTAAACGCCCAAAAGAAAAATAAAGCGGAAATAAAAAACAAAACACCTAAAAGTATAAACGGAACGTTCCAAAGCCCCTGACCGACGAATAAGGGCGGTATACCGTACGAAAGCGCACCCCAAACCGCCGTGCCTATCGTCATCATACGGTTTGCAAAAGGTAACATATTTAGTGGCAAA
>JAFVTK010000087.1 GCA_017503265.1 Clostridia bacterium
CTATTATTCTTTACGAGAACTCAAAGGTAAACTTTGTGAGTTTTAAAGGCGACGAAAAGTTAACGGACATTTTGCAATCAGCCCAAAACACTTTTGCGCAAAACGCAGTGGATATTTTTACCGACTGCGCAGGTAGAGAAAGGGCGGGGTGGCTTTGCGATTCTTATTTTACCGCAAAGGCTGAAAGGCTTTTTACCGGCAGTAATAGGATAGAGAAAAATTTTTTAGAGAATTTTATTTTGTCTAAAACGGATGAGCTTCCCAGTGGAATGCTCCCAATGTGTTTTCCGTCGGAGCACGACAAAAACTCGTTTATACCAAATTGGGCAATGTGGTTCGTTGTAGAGCTTAAAGACTACCTTGAAAGAACGGGCGATAAAGAGTTGATTGAAAAGGCAAAAAGTCGTGTTTACGGTGTTATAAACTACTTTTTGAGGTTTGAAAACTCGTTTGGGCTTTTGGAAAATTTAGAGAGCTGGATATTCGTTGAGTGGAGCGTTGCAAACGATTTAGACTACGTAAAGGATATAAATTTTCCGTCTAATATGCTTTATAGCGTGATGCTTAAATGTGTAGGGGAGTTGTACGGCGAAGAGCGTTTGATAGAGAAGGCGGAGAAAATAAGAAAGGCAATCGTCAAGTATTCTTATAACGGAAAGTTTTTTATTGACAATGCAAAGGTTGTTGATAATAATATAATGCCTTATGCAGACCATATAAGCGAAACCTGTCAGTATTACGCCTTGTTTTTTAATATTTATGACAAAGAAGATTTCGTAAATTTAATGAAAGATAGTTTTGGACCAAATAGAAAAGAGGGCTTTGACTACGTCGGTAAAAGTAACGCCTTTATCGGCAATTACTTAAGGTTGTTTTGGCTTTTAAGAATAAAAGAGAACGACAGGGTGTTAAACGAATCGATAGACTTCTTCTATAAAATGGCTAAAGAAACGGGCTCACTTTGGGAGCACGATTTACCTCAAGCAAGTTGTAATCACGGCTTTGCCTCGGTAATTGCGGTTATTTTACTTAGTGCGCTGATAGGCTACAAAACGGTAGAAAATGGTAAACTGGTGATTGAAAAAGGTTTTGCAAGAAAAGAAATTATAACTGTTGAAACAACTAAATAACAAGAAGTGACTGCTTATAAAACGATTAGCAGTCACTTTTTTATTGGTTGATTTACGTTTTAGACAAAAGACTAAAAACTGAGTGAGTTTGTAAAAACAATGGGAAATACTTGAAATTTTAAAAAAAATCGCAAAAAAATCATATAAATCTGCTTGTTTAACTTAAAAAAATAGCAAAAAATAATGTAAAAATAGCAAGACTTTAAATTTGCTTTAATATATAATCAATGTCGTACTTATAATTAGGCGCTTTACTGTGCTAGTGTGAGGTTATTAATAAAGCAAAAAGTAAAGGAAGGAGTATTAGTTATGAAAAAAGAATACGAAGACCCTAAATTGTTAATTGTCTTTGATCAGGAAGACGTGATAAAAACGTCTGCGGAAAAAGACCCGTTTGATGATAATTACCAAGATTTTGGTGACGGCAATTAAGGAGGTGTGGTATGAAAAAGACGTTGAAAAGAATTTTAACAATCACAAGTATTGCGATTTTATGTACTATGGCGTTTGTGGTTGGGGTACAGGTAAATAATTCCGTCGTTGCAAAAGCAGAAACGCTTGGCACTTATGAGATTCGCTTAAATAGAAACGGATACGATTTTCGTGACAACGGCGTAGCGACGGGAAACGGCGAAAAATATTTGTATTTGAGCATTGAGGGGGGCGAATCTATTCCATACAGTGACGATTGGAGTGTTTCCTATTCCTCGGAAACTGCCGTAAAGGTAAACGGCCAAACGATGCAAGGGGCAATGATAAAAACGGACGAAAACCGTGTGGCATTCCCTTTGAAGAACGATGCATTAGATTATGGTGATTTGCAGGCAGGCTCTACCATTACGATTGACGGTACGTTTGCTAATGCTGAAAACTCGTTTACGGTAAACAAAGCAACGTTTGTTTACGACGGCTATACCTGGACGGAGGAAAACTCTGCGTACACGTTAGAATATTCCGGGACGGAAAACGGTGCGCCTCAAAGCGGTTTATATGCATCCATGGCGCAAAACGATATTCCTTTCGACGCAGGTTGGAGTATATGGCTGAACCCTTGCAGAGACGACCAGTTTGTTTTGACGAGCGGCGGCACCAACACGGCGTTTAGAGGCGGTTTGTGTAAATATGGCGCTACGGACTGGTACGTAACGTTTAATAGCGATAATAATGGGCTTTATAATAGTGCACAAGATACTCCGTCGGAAGGGGACGTAGTGACCTTTGGCGGTTGGTTCTATCGTGGAACGGATTTTATCTATATCGAGAACGCACAATATCAGTTTACCAGTGGTGCTTGGGAAAACGTAACGCCGACCATTAACGTGCAGTTAAATGGGGAAGAGGTACAAGGAAATATCATTTCCGTTATGCCTAACACGGAGACTAGCGTCGTTACGGCAAGTTCTTTAAACGGTAATGTAACTGCTGTGTACGAAACTAACGCTGTACAAGACGGTAAATTCATTCTTCGTAGCGGTGAAGGAATCTCTCAATATCGCGCGACTTTCAGCGTGGAAAAGGATTGTGGCGTGAGAAAATACTATTTCACGAAAGAAATGGTAATTCGCGTTGGTTTTGAAGATTTTGTTATGGAAGAGGGTGCGTCGGTTAGAGTTGCCGGTGACGAAGTGAACGGGCTTCGTTTTACTGCGGAAATGTCGGCGGAAACTTATCAAAGTCTTTCCGCGCAAGGCGCAAGCTTTGGTATGGTTATCGTGCCCCGTGATTATATAACTGATGGATACGAGTTGACGGTAAGCAATCTCTTCGGTGGGAATGCAAAATACTCTGAAGATGTAGTGGCAGGTGTTAACCAAGCCGTTCGTAGAATGTTGCATTTGGCAGATCTTGATCCCGCTGATTACGATAGAGATGGAAAATACGAGGTTCGCGGTGCGATTACGGATATTTTAACGAACAATCTAACTCGTGAGTTTGTTGGTATTGCGTATGTAAAATTAGGTAACGAATACATTTTGGCAAACTATTTTGCCGATGAAATGGATAATAACGCGCGTTCAATTTATTACGTTGCACAAAAGGCAATTGACGCAAACGACCACGCAAGTGCAGTACAAACGAAGTACATCTACGCATTTGACAAGTACGTAAGCGATGCAGGCAAAACGTATAACAGAACGTATACCGTCAACTATATTACGACCGTCAACGGCAAGAGCTCGGTAGAAACGGAAACGGTAACTGCTCCGCTTAACTCCGAAATCGATCTTACGGCGAAAGAAATCAGCGGTTTCACCATTTCTTCCGCATCGAAGATTAAAAGTAAAGTTTATGCAAATAAGGAAAACGTTTTCAACTTCTATTATACGGTAGTAGGAGCGCCGATATTTGATAGCGTTGCTTGGTATCACCCTGAGCTTGACGGCTCGAATAATTATGACAATGCTCATAACGATGCGGTGGCACAAACTATGAAAGAAGCGGGCTTTACGACGGTGGTGCTTGGCGGCGGCGATTACGGCGTAAAACTCAACAGTGAAGCAAATATCGCGGTAACAAGAACAATCATTGATATGTTCTACCGCAACGGTATCAAGTCTATCGTATGGACGGGCAACTGGTCGGATACGGAAGAATATTCATTTGAAACCTTGCCAGACTTCTCTAATCATGAAGGCTTTGCCGGTTTCTTTACTTGGGATGAACCTAAGCCCACGACGGTGGCAATGAATGCTGTTGCAAAATATGCAGAATGGTATATGAGTGCATACGGCGAGGAAGCAGCTCCGTTTAAGGTAAACTTATTGCCCTCGTATTCCTATTTCAAGGACGGCGATTATAAATCCTATTCCGCTTACGTAA
>JAFVTK010000088.1 GCA_017503265.1 Clostridia bacterium
ATAGCCACATCAGACGGCTTTACCCAAAAATACCGCACACCTGCCTCTTTATTTTCAAAAATAAGCTTTCGGTTATTTTCTTTTATAGACGGACAAGGAAAGCCCGATGCTTCAAACATAGCGTAAACCTTTTCACCAAGTCTGCCCTTGGGTAGCGCAACGTTAAGTATAGTTTTTTCTCCGCTGTTTTTTTCCGCGTTAACTTCTTTCGCCTTTTCCACGTCAAGCCTTTCAAGTTCGTCAAGATAAACGGCAAAACCTATTGCGCGCGCCTTTTTGCCCATCTTTTCCATAAGATTATCGTATTGCCCACCCGATAAGACGCTTGCAGGAATACCGCTGACGAAACCTTTAAACACTATGCCGTTATAATAATTCATATCGTTAACGACGGAAAAATCAATCCTTATTTTATCCGAAAGATTTAATTTCATCAACGCGCTAACCGTTTTATTTAATTGTTTTATCGCTTGGTCGGTTTTCTCGTTTAGATTAAAGCCGTCTAATTTAGGAAGAACTTTTTCTGCCGAACCGTAAACCGAAACTAAATTTTTAAGTATTTCAGTATTTTTTGCCGAAACGCCTTCTCTTGCGCAAACCAAAGCAATACCTTGCGCGTTCTTTTCGCCAAGATACGCAAAAATTTCTTTCTTGCCACCGTCAGAAACACCACAAGCGTCCATAACCGATTTAACCAAACCTAAATGCGAAAGGTCTAAAACGTAATCGTTAGAAACGGTTGCAAGGCTTTTTACCGCAAGCATAACCACTTCGGTAATTTCATTATCGCCTATATCGCCAAAGCATTCCAAGCCGACTTGCATAAATTCTTTAAAAGAGTTAGTGCCTTTGGATACCCTGTAAACGTTCTCGTTATAATAAACCTTTTGCACGCCACCTACTCCGCCGTTGCCGTTTTTTATAATCGACAAGGTAACGTCGGGTTTTAGCGCCATAAGTTTGCCGTCCGTATCGGTAAAAGTTATAACGTTATCAGACACCAAAAAATCTTTATTTTTGACGTATAAATCGTATTCTTCAAATTTACTCATACGGTATTTTTTAAAACCGTATTCACCGTAAAGCGCACGAAGCGCATACACGTTTCTTTCTATCCTACTAAAAACGCGATTAAATTCTTCCATAATTGCTCCTTATTTTTTGCTAATAACTAAATTATAACCACCGCTACCGTAGTTAAGGCACTTATTAACACGGCTAATCGTTGCCGTGCTTGCACCGGTAATTTTAGATACTTCTTGATAATTTTTGCCGTCTTTTAATAACTGCGCAACTTCTAGACGTTGCGAAACGTCTTGCAACTCTTTAATAGTGCAAACGTCTTCAAAAAATTTACGACACTCGTCTACGCTTTTAAGTTTAAGCACCGCATTAAAAAATTCATCAAATGCGTCAATACTGAACTTTTCCATAGTTTACCCCTACTGCTTTATTGCTTTAATATTTTAGCACGGTAAAGTGATAAAGTCAACGATTTTTATACATGTTTTAAAAATTTATTGTATAAAAATAAGGTCGACATAAATTCGACCTATAACTTACTTATATATATCGTTAAATAAACAAAGCGCACTTTTAAATGCTAGATAATATAATTTTTCTTGTACAGCATCAAGCCTACCCGAATAAAGATTTATAAAATCATTAAAAAGTTTGAATTGTTTTTTATTTAACGTCTGCTTTAATTGTTCGTAAACTTTGTCTTCTTCGTCCGCATCAAGTGATTTTGGTATTTTGTCATACACTCTTTCTAAATCAATAAAATACATTTTTTCAATTATCGACATAATTATATTTCCCTTGACTACAATCGTTGTATATATTATATGACTAAATTTATAGTAAGTCAACTATTTTAACAACATTTGTTGTATAATGTAAATATGGATTACGGAAAAAAATTAAAATCACTAAGATTAGATAGAAATTTATCTCAAAGAGATTTAGCAAAAGCAACGGGAATATCGCAACAAGCAATATCTTTTTGGGAACAAAACAAAAGAACGCCAAATATGGACGACTGCATAGTTTTGGCTGATTTTTACGATATTAGCCTTGACGAACTTGTTGCCCGTAATTTCCCTTCTTCTAAAAAATAAATTCCTGCTTTTTGGCAGGAATTTTTATTTATTTGGCGATGGCACAAAAAATGACTGATTAGAATTTATTTCGTTTTGGCGAGAAAAATGCAAAAAAGACAAGTGTTTTATAAGGGCGCATACCCTTTGCGGTCTGTAACCGAATAAAACACACAGTATTTTGCAGGATTTTTCCGCCAAAAATCAGTCAGAGTTTGGTACAGAGCCATTTATTTAAAGTTTATTATTTCGTCAATGGCTTGTAAATATCCGTCAAAGCCCTTTCCCGTAATAGTTTTAAAAGCGTATTCTTTTACAAAAGAAATTTTTCTAAAACTTTCACGCTCGTTCACTTCGGTGATATGAACTTCTACGGTAGGAATATTAACAGATTTTAGCGCGTCGAGTATTGCAACGCTGGTATGCGTATATGCGCCAGGATTAATAACTATACCGTCGTATTTTTGATACGCTTTTTGGATTTCGGTAACGATAGCGCCTTCGTAATTTGATTGAAAGCATTTAACTTTTACGCCCTTTTCTTTTGCGTGCGCCTTAATCATTTTGATAAGCGCTGAATAACTTTTATCGCCGTAAAGCGCTTTTTCGCGTATTCCTAACATATTTAGATTAGGACCGTTTATAACTAAAATTTTCATAACGAGTTAATCACCCCTTTAACCGCCTGACTAATTTCGCCGTTGTTGTCTACCTTAACGTCCGAAAAAGCCGCGTACATATCTTTTCTTTCTAAATAAAGTTTTTCTACCGTTTCTCTATCCTTTGACAAAGGTCTGCCTTCTGTAACCAGTTTATCAACGTCCCTGTCTATCCAAAATATCTTTCCGTTTTGTTTTAATGGGAAATAGTTATCGAAATTTTTAACCACTCCGCCGCCCGTAGAAATAATCTTGCCAGTAAGCACGCCTACCGAACGCAAAACTTCACTTTCTACACGCCTAAAATATTCTTCGCCATTTTCTTTAAATATCTCTGGGATAGATTTACCTTCTCTTTTAACTATCTCTTCGTCAGTATCAATAAGGTCAAGCGCGAGTTCTTCTTTAAGCGCTTTACCGATAGAAGATTTACCACTACCCGGCATACCGACTAAAACTATATTTAAATATTGTTTTGAAAGAGTGTTGATAATAGGTTCAATAACTTCGTCTGAAACTTTTATATCTAAAAATAGTTCCATTGCGTACTTTGCCTGCGCAACCAACATAGGTAAACCATTAGAATACGGCACGCCAAGCATTTTAGCCTGGTATAAAAGTGTGGTGAGCGCGGGATTATACACCGCATCAGCCACGCCCGAAAGTTCTTTAAACGCAGAAAGGTCTATTTTGCAAGTATAATTTTCGGGATACATACCGACGGGGGTGGTGTTTATAACGACCTGCGTATCCGCCGCCGTTTCTTTATAATTTTCGTAATTAATTTCACCCGAACGGGATAAAACTTTTATAGATTTTGCCCCTAAACTCTGCGCCACGGCACGCGCGGTGTTACTAGTTCCACCACTACCTGCAATAAGAACTTTCTTCCCTTCAAGCGTTATGCCTGCGCGGGCAAGCATATACTTCATACCGTCAAAATCGGTGTTAAACCCAAGAATTTTACCTTCTCTATAAACGACGGTATTTACCGCGCCTATCGCGAGCGCACGTTCGTCTATTTTATCGAGATATGGAATAACGTCTTTTTTATACGGTATGGTTATATTAAACCCGTCAAGATATCCACTTTTTACGAATTCGCCCACCTTTTCAGGCGCAAGTTCAATCATTTCATAAGGATAATCGCCAAGTTGAGCGTGTATAGGTTTTGAAAAACTGTGTTTTAAGGTTTTACCTATCAACCCGAATTTTTTTGACATAAATTAAACTATTTCTCCATACGCGCCGAGGAAGGTAAACTGCTCGGTAGAATTATCTAATTCGTAAAGAAGGTTTTGTACACCCTTTTCCCTTATATCGCAATTAAAGTCAAAGTAGAACATAAACTCAAAACTTGACCCTACGATAGGACGGGATTCCAACTTGGTAAGGTTGATGCCGAGATTTGAGAACTTTGAAAGAAGTTTATTAAGACTACCCGGCGCGTTTTGCGGAAGAGTTGTCATAATACTTATTTTGTTCGCGTCGGCGTAAAACTCCATTTCTTTTGCAATCAAGATAAAACGCGTATAATTGTTGTCGCTATCTTGAACGTTGGTTTCTAAAAGTTTCAAGCCGTATAAATCCGCGCACTCTCTTGAAGATATAGCCGCAACGTCTTTTCTACCGCTCTCCGCCACCATTTTTGCAGCAACTGCGGTGTTGGGGCAAGCGATAATTTGGGCGTTCTTAAACTGCTCTAAATATTTTTTGCATTGTGAAAGCGCCTGTTCGTGCGAGTAAATTTCTTTTATATCTTCTTTCTTCGCGTCCTTGTTAACTATTAGATTATGCGAAACCGAAAGGCGAACGCTTCTAACTATATAGAACTTATGCTCTTTCATAAGGTCGTAAACCTGATTTACCGAGCCTGCCGAACTGTTTTCAATGGGCAAAACGCCGTACTTACAAAAGCCTTTTTCAACCGCTTGGAATACACCGTCAAAATTCTTAAAATAAGTTATATCCGCAAGTTCAAACAGTTTATCCGCAGCAATCCCCGAATACGCGCCCGTTACACCTTGGCACGCAACCTTTGCTTTAACGGGGAATTTAAGTTCACCCTTATCAAGCGCCGCTTTAATTTTATCACCGATTTCCGAACGATATTCAGCGTGCATGGTTTGATACGCCTTGCTCGTTTCAAAAATGGTTTCAAAAACGCGCTTTAAGTAAACCTGTTCACTCTCGTCAACTTTTTCGGTTACGCGAAGAAGAATTTTCTTTTCTCTTTCGGGGTCGTTTACCGCTTTACCCGTTTGCTTCTTTGCTTCGCTTACCATACTGACGAGTTTCATCCTTTCGCCGTAAAGGGTTGCTATTTGATCGTCAATAACGTCAATCTGCTCTCTTATTTTACTTAAATCCATTGTTTCATCTCCTTATAAACTGTCGTAAATTGCTATTGCAGCAATCGCTTCAATAACCGGTACGGCTCTCGGCGTAATGCACGCGTCGTGCCTACCTTCAATTTTTAATTTTACGTTCTTTTTGTTTACCATATCAACGGTGTCTTGCTCTAAACCTATACTTGGCGTAGGTTTAACCGCAACCCTAAACGTTATGGGCATACCGTTTGCCATACCGCCGTTAATTCCGCCGTTGTGGTTGGTTCTCGTTTTAACCTTTTGACCGTCGTAATAAAAAGCGTCGTTTGCACTACTACCGCGCATAGCCGAAAGGTCAAACCCCGTTCCGAACTCTATTCCCTTTATTGCAGGAACGGCAAACGCCAAATGCGATATAACGCTCTCTAAACTATCGAACATATATTCGCCCGTGCCCACGGGAACTCCGCTTATTACGCACTCTATAACACCGCCAACCGAATCTTGATTTATTCTAGCTTCTTCTATCTCTGCCATCATATCGTCTTTAACGCTTTCGTCAAGAAGCGGAAAGTTTTCGTCAAAATCAATCGGCAGAGTTTTTCCATCTTTATAACTTTTCCCCTTTACCTTGCCGATTTGCGCGATATAAGCGTTTATCTTAATACCTTTCTTTTCAAGCGCTTGCTTGCAAATACCACCGGCAATACACATAGGCGCGGTAAGCCTACCTGAAAATTTACCGCCACCGCGATAATCAAAACCGTCGCCGTACTTGCTCCAAGCAACGAAATCCGCGTGTGCAGGACGGGGCGTTCTTACCGTGTTGTCGTAATCTTTGCTTCTTTGCTGGGAATTTTTTATAACCGCCCTAAATTCACCGTCTATTACGCCGCTATTAACGCCTTTTTCAACGATAACTACGTCGCCTTCTAAACGCTTTGTAGAGTACGCGGCTTTTTTTGCCCTGCGCCTATCCATAAACTTTTGAAGAACTTCCATATCAGGCGTTTCACCTTTTAAACCGTTAACGGTTACGCCTATCTCGGGCGCGTGCGAAGCACCAAAGATTTCAACGCGCAATTTGTTACCTTGAAAAACAGACTGCTGTTTGTCGTTAAAGATCACTTGCTTTTCCTCCCACCGAATTATAGTCGTCAAAGAAAGTTGGGTATGATTTATTTATCGCCTTTGCGTCGGTTACAACCGAAACTCCGTTCGCGCCTATTGAAAGCACCGCCGCCGCCATAGCAATTCTATGGTCGTTATAAGAGTTTGCTTCACCCGCTATAACTTTTCCACCGATTACAGCCAAATTTTCGCCGTCGCTTGCCGCGTTTATACCGAACGCATTAAGCATTGCGATAGTGCTTTCTATCCTGTCGCTTTCTTTAATTTTTAATCTTTGAATATTTTTTATTACCGAAGTACCGTCGGCATACGCTGCGATAACTGCGGATATAGGTACTAAATCAGGGCAATCTTCCGCGTCGTATATAAAGGATTTTAATTCACTCTTTTTGACCGTTACGCCGTCTTGGTTTGTCAAAACGGTTGCGCCTGCTTTTTTTAGAATTTCAATAATATACTTGTCGCCTTGAACGCTTTCAAGGTTTAATCCCGTTACGGTAATATCCCCGTTTATTGCGCCAGCCGCAAGGAAAAACGCCGCGTTTGACCAGTCGCCTTCGGGTAAAACTTTACCGACGTACTTTTGTCCACCACGGATATTAAAGCCGTTATCCGTCCTTTCAACGTTAACGCCAAACGCCTTTAACACTTGCAAAGTTATTTCAACGTACGGCGCGGAAACGAGCGGAGTAGTCAAAACTATTTTGCTGTCGCCGTCTAAAACGGGTAACACCATAAGAAGTCCTGAAACGTATTGCGAACTTATATCACCGCGAATACGGTATTCACCGGGCGTAAGAGAGCCCGATATGCGTATACGGTCAGTTTTTTGCGCTTTAACCCCGTGCATACCCATTACTGAAAACAATTCTTCGTTCGGGCGTTCCATAAGTTTGCCGTGCCCTATAAGCGTGAACTCTCCGCCAACCGCCGCGCAAAGTGGAAGCAAAAAGCGGAGTGTTGAACCCGATTCACCGCAATCAATTTCTCTTTTTCCACTCTTTATATCTTTAAGCGCCTTTTCGGTTGCTGAAATATCTTTTGAAGTAAAGCCTACGCAACCTGAAACGGGGTCGCCCCCGGCAAGAAAGTTACAAATTGCAATCCTGTGCGCATAAGATTTTGACGGAATTGCTTTAACCGTCCCCGATAAAAAAGAGTTTTCTATTTTTACGTTCATCTTAAATACTCCCACATATCGGAAATCTTAATTTTTACGGGTCTACAATCACCCACGCCGTGAACCATAATGAGCGATATATTATCACCGCTACGCTTTTTATCGGTAAGCGACGCTTGGCAAATATCTTTAATATCAAACGGGCAAACGTTTTCAGGCGCGCATTTTTTTACCGCCGACTTCATTTCTTCAAACTCGTTAGCGTTTATTAATCCGTGCTTTAACGATGCGTTAAGGATAATTTCAAGCCCCATCGCAACCGCCTTTCCGTGCGGTACTGTGTATTTTGAAAGCCTTTCAATGCCGTGCGCTGGGGTATGTCCTAAGTTTAACAATTTGCGAAATCCACCTTCAAACTCGTCGGCTTCTACCACTTGGCGCTTATAGTCCACGCAAAGATATACTAAATCTAGCATATCGTAATCGGTTTTTAACAGGTCAAAAACCTTTTTATCTAAAAGGGCGTATTTTGCAGTTTCGCCCATACCGTCGCCAAGAACGTCTTGTGGCAGGGTTGAAAGGGCGTTAATATCACAAATAACGCGTATAGGTTGACAAAACGCACCCACTAAATTTTTGCCGTAAGGCAAATCAATTGCAGTCTTTCCACCCACCGACGAATCTATTTGAGCAAGCAAAGTGGTTGGTATTTGTATATACTTTATTCCGCGCAAATAAGTCGCCGCGGCAAAACCTGCCATATCGCCAACCACACCGCCACCAAGCGCCACTAACGCGTCCGTGCGCGTAAGTTCGTTCTCTGCAAGAAAGTTTAATATATTGCCGTAAGTGATAAGGTTTTTACTCTCTTCACCGTGCGGAAAAACAAATTTAACAACTTTATAACCAGATGATAAAAGTGAACTTTCTACGGCTTTTGAATATAGCGCGTCAACGGTATCGTCCGTGACGAGCGCAATTTTAGTCGCAGAGCAAACTTCTTTAACGAGTTCGCCAACACTCTCTATAAGACCCCTACCTATAATTACGTCGTATTCGCCCGATGCTTTAACTCTAATAGTTTTGACGTTATTTGTCATCACCAGATTTACTCCTTCTCATCTTTTCAGATAAAAGTTTTCTTTCGTTGCCGTCGGCAAGAAGTTCTTTCATTTTATCAATATTTTTTTCTTTTAGCGCGTCTTTATATTCGGTCAAACTCTTTATAATGCTGTCAATTTCTCCCGTCAAAAAATCCGCGTTATCAACGGTAAGTTGCGCCCACATTTCAGGCGACAATCTCGCCACCCTTGTCATATCGCGAAAACTACCTGCTGAAAACCCCATAAATTGCATTGCCGTTTCACTCTTAATATAAGAACTTGAAACCAAGTGCGCAAGTTGCGAAGTAAACGCTATAATCTCGTCGTGCTTTTCCGCCGTAGTAATTACTACCGTACCGAAACCGAGCGACAGCGAATACGCTTTTAAGAAAGCAACTTTTTTAATATCCGCTTTTACAGGAACTAAAATCATAGACGCTCTGTCAAACAGCGTTGCCGTAGAGTGATTAACCCCCGAAAATTCACGCCCTGCCATAGGGTGCGCGCTTATAAAATCCAAATTAGGATATTTTTTTGAAAGAACTTGCATTTGCTTTACAACCCTGCGTTTGTTTCCGCAACAGTCCATAACCAAACACCCGTCTTTAAGAAGTGGACAATATTCATTAAGCGCGCTTTCAAGCGCAGCGGGATAAAGGGATAAAACCAAAATATCCATTTCCCCTATATTTTCTTTATTGAGTTCAAAGTGATACGCACAAAGAAGTTTGCCGTCAAGCATGGCCTTCTTACTTATATCAAGCGCGTAGACTTTATCGCAAGTTCTCTTAACTATCGTGCGCCCGAGCGAGCCACCGATAAGCCCTAAACCGATTATGCCGATTTTCATTTTTTTCGTCTTCTTTGTTTTAATTTTTCCCGTCGTACTTTTTGCCTACGATAGGAAGCATTGTGTTAATCTTGCCCATAAGGCTGTCAAATTGCGTCGGGTTAAGCGATTGCGCACCGTCGCAAAGCGCTCTCTTGGGGTCGTTGTGAACTTCTATTATTAAACCGTCCGCACCTGCGCCGACTGCTGCCAAACTCATAGGTTCTACAAGTTTTGCAATACCCGTTGCGTGGCTGGGGTCGATAATTATAGGCAAGTGCGTTTTTTCTTTAAGCACGGGAACGGCTGATAAGTCGAGAGTGTTTCTAGTCATAGTTTCAAAAGTCCTTATTCCCCTTTCACAAAGTATAACTTGACAGTCGCCTTCCGCCATAATATATTCTGCGCTCATAAGAAGTTCTTGCAAGGTGTTTGCAAGTCCACGCTTTAAAAGTATGGGTTTACCCGTCTTTCCGACTTCTTTTAAAAGTTCAAAGTTTTGCATATTACGCGCACCGATTTGAATAACGTCAACGTCCTTAAACAAATCTAGATGGCTTACGCTTAAAAGTTCGGTAACGATAGGTAATCCCGTTTCTTCTTTTGCCTTTAACAATAGACCTATACCCGTGTCTTTTAACCCTTGGAAAGCGTAAGGCGAAGTTCTTGGCTTAAACGCGCCGCCACGGAGCAATGTTGCCCCTGCCGCTTTAACCGCCTTTGCGACTTCAATAATTTGCGCTTCCGATTCAACAGAACACGGTCCTGCGATAACGTTAAAATTATCGCCACCGATTTTATGCCCACCCACGTCTATAATTGTATCTTCGGGGTGGAATTTTCTGTTTGCGTTTTTATACGGCTCTTGAACGCGTTGAACTTGTTCAACCATATCAAGCGTAGAAATAAGGTCGATATCCACTTTGCTTGTATCACCGACCAAACCAAGAACGGTAGAGTGTTCACCACGGCTGACGTGAACATCAAGGCCGAGTTCTTTAATCCAGTCAACTAACGTATTGAATTGACCTTGTTCACAAGAGTTTTTAACAACGATAATCATAATATATCTCCGATAAGTTTTTTTAATAATAAAATAAGTTAATAAGGTATTAGAAACGAGCAGTTCAAGGCTCGTGAAGCGTTTTGGGTGAGATAAACCTTTTTGGTTATCGAAGTCAAAACGCGAAGCAGTAACGCAGAAATGCGAAGTTTATAAACCTTAAAAAAAGAAGGCTTTGTAATCACTACAAAGCCTTGGTTTCGTTTTTATCAAGCAAAAACAATCCGTATAGTAATTACTAACGAGATATTGAAAACCTGCTATTAAAGTAAAAATAAAAATACTTGTAAGATTTCATAATTTTTTGCTCCAAAATTATCTACATTATACTCCCATAAATTTATTACTGTCAAGTATTTTACTTAATTAAATTTAGATTTTTTTAAGTTTTTTGTATTATCAACTTTTCGCCTTTCTTCATTAATATAACGTATAGCGTTACGTTCAATATAAGTGTAAACGCAAAAATTATAAACAAAAACCAAAAGGTTGAAAGTTCAAGGTATATCGCACCCACTCCAAAAAGCGCTGCAAAAACCATAGCAACTAACATAGTCATAAGCAAAGACGCGCCCTGCTTGACGGGTTTATTTATATTATCCCACTTCATCATAGGGAACAATATATTAAACGTCATACCTAGATTTCCACCTAAAAATGCAAAGGATACGGCGCATAAAACGACTAAAATTGAACAAATCAATGAAACGCCGTTAAAGCCCAAAGCCATTAACGTCGAGCCGATAAGCGCGGGTAGTACCCCGAATATAACGTTTATTGAAAGTTTTACGTTAATAAGTTTTTTAAGAGAAACTGGCATAGTTTTTATTATCCAAAAAGTTTCCCCTTCAATCGAAAGCGAACAAACGGTAGTGGGCGCAAGCATTAAGGTAAACGCAAAGATTGCAGGCGCAAGCCTTGCAAAAAGTTCGGATATCACATCCATACCAGGTACTACAAGGACAATAATGCCGAATAAA
>JAFVTK010000001.1 GCA_017503265.1 Clostridia bacterium
ACGGACGCTGTGTAGCAAGTACCAAGTGAATACCTGCTGAACGGGATTTTGCTGCAATCATACGGATACGCTGTTCCAAATCCTTCTTGCACGCTTCCATAAGGTCTGCAAGTTCGTCTATAAAGAAGACAATTCGCGGTAATTTTGGTATTGTATCGCTTGCGATATACTTATTGTAATCGTCAATGTTACTTATTTCACCGCCAGCCGCCGTAAACATATCGTTACGCCTGTTAGTTTCTTCATACGCCCATTTAAGCAAAGCAAGCACGCGTTTTGGTTCGGTTATAATTTCATCTACCAAAAGATGCGGAATATGCTCGTACTTTCTAAACTCAACAGATTTTGGGTCGACCAAAACGACTTTTAATTCTTCGGGGCTGTAACGCATAAGCAAACTTAATATCATAACGTGTAAGCATACGCTTTTACCCGAACCAGTCGCGCCTGCAACCAAATAGTGCGGACCTTTTGAAAGGTCGTAACTAATTGAGTTGCCGACTATATCTTTACTAACGGCAAACACGAGCGCGCCTTTTTTGGGATTTTGCGCAAGCCCTTCCATAACTTCCCTAAACCCTACCGTAGACTTGGTAGTATTTGCAACTTCTACACCGACCAAGTTCTTGCCAGGGATAGGCGCTTCTATACGAACGCCGTCTTTTGCGGCAAGGCGCATCTTTAAGTCGTCGTCAAAGTTAAGCACCTTTTTAACAGATACACCAGCAGGCATCATAATCTCGTATCTAGTAAACGCGGGACCTTGAACGTAACTTTGCGGTATTGCGTTTATGTGGAATTCTTCGAGCGTTCTTTGAATAATTTCCATACGCTCTTCGTGATTTTCACGAGGCGCATCTACGGGCGGTTTATAACTTTCAAGCAAATCAAACGGCGGACGGAAATATTCTCTGTTTATAGGTGGAGCGGGTTTCTTGGGCTTTTCTTCCTCTTTTTGCTCTACACGCGGAGTTTCTACATTTAAGCCACGGCGCGCGCCAAAGTTATTATCAGAGATGGCTCTACTGGTAAACCCAACTGCTTCACGCGGACTTTCTTCCGTCTTTTCTTCTTCCGCTTTTTCTTCGGCAAAGAAAATATCTCTTACGCGTCTTTCCGACCTAATCGGCGACGGCGCAGGCATTTCTTCAACGGGTTCTACGCTTTCTTCTATTTCACCGTAATTTTCTTCAATAAAGGGAATATCGCTTTCGGTTTGTTCTTCAACTATTTCTTCTATGCGTCCTTCTTCAACAGCGCGGAAAACCACGTCGTTTTCGATGGGCGTAGGCTGTTCTTTAACGTCTTCTACTTCTGCGTAAAGGCGTTCAAAGTTCTCTGCGCGCGCACCTGCGCTATCGCCTTCCACGGTAACGCCATTATCGCGAGCAATAAAAGGCGTTTCCTCTTCCTTTTCTTCCACAACCGTTTCAGGCTCAACGGGGCGCGGATTAATATAATCAGATACCGAAGTATAGTTGTTTTGATTATCACCGTATGAACTTTGCGACACGAACGGGGTGTTTAAGTTATTCGTATTAACACTACCACCCGTATAAGACGGACGCGAATTGTTACGCAACGCTTCTACGTCAAGCGCGGCGGGCGTTTTAATGTATTCTAATTTTTTCTTATAATCTTCGGGCGAATAAGTAACTGTCTTTTCTTGCGGAGTAGAAACTACGCCTAATCCACCGTTAGAAAATCCAAGTTTTAACGCTTGCGAACCGTCGTCTTTTGCTAGTTCGCGCTTATTCTTAAAAGTAAAATCGTTAGGATTGTTTACGAATAATTTTTGTTTAGGCGGTTGTGCGGTTAAAACTACTCCGTCAACGGGGTAATCTTTTTCGCCCACAATTTCAACGTCTACGTCTTTTTCTTCCTTTACGAACGAACTTTTAAATTTCGGTTGATGCCCTTGTTTATTTTCCGATTTAGTAGCGGTATAATCTTTTACGATAAAATACGCGGTAGCCGCAAGCGCTATACCTAAAACGACGTAACAACCAGCGTCGGTAAGAAGCGCAGATAAAGGATACGCTATAAGTGCGACGAAAAGTCCGCCGCCCGAAGCAGTTGAAAATCCACCTGCCGCCATATCGTAAGATTTAGCAATATATTCACCGTAACCGAGTTCTTTACCACTCATAGAAATAACGTGAGCAATGAGTGCAATCAAAGAAAATGCAAGCGTAAAGAGCGCTTTTCTTTTTGTAGAAAGACCGGTTTTTTTGTCCGTAATTAATAGCACGCCGATAATCACTACAAAGAAAACTACCGCGTAAGCAAAAATGCCAAAGCAACCGAATAAAAACGCGTTTACGAACTTACCGGGTGCGGAAAAAACCGCTCCGCGTGTAATAAGACAAACCAAGCAAAGGGTAGCAAAAAGTACTAACACTACACCCAGCGTTTCTTTGGTAAAAATAGACTGATTGTTATTATCTTTATCTTCTTTTTTTCTGCCTAATCCGTTCAAGGTCCACCTCATAAATATCGTCAGTTTAGATTATACCAAAAACCGCGCTTATTTACAATCCTTTACGGGAATTTTTTTAAATTATTTATTTAAATTTTAAAACTATATATAAGTACTATTTTACATCAGTACTACTTTTTATGGCACGAATTAAAATAAAATAAGGCAATGGTACAAAAAATGACTGATTAGAATTTATTTCGTTTTGGCGAGAAAAATGCAAAAAAGACAAGTGTTTTATAAGGGTGCATACCCTTTGCGGTCTGTAACCGAATAAAACACACAGTATTTTGCAGGATTTTTCCGCCAAAAATCAGTCAGAGTTTGTAAAAGAGCCTAAAAATAAAAAACGGCAAATTTTTGCCGTTTTTTGTCAGTCGTTTATTTGCTTAGATATATAAGCCTGCCACATTGATCGCAATCAATGACTTCACCGTTTTTAAGTTTATTCATTTCGGACATAGGCAGTTCCATATTGCACGCCCCACAAACGTTTCCCCTAACCGCGTAAAGTATGGGATAAATCTTGTTTGCGCGCTTCTTTAAGTACCTATCCATAAGCGTGGGTTCAACCTTTCCTTTAAGCGTAGCAAGTTCTTTTTCAATCGCTTCTTTTTCGCCTTTAACCGAATCTTTTAATTCATTATATTTTTTTGCGTTTTCATTATACTGCGCTTGCGCTACCTTTGATTTTGCTTTAATCGTAGCGTACTCTTTCATAATAGCCTGAATTTCTTCGTCTATCTTCGCAGCCTTTGCGCCCAAAGTTTTGATTTTTGAAATAAGTTCTTCAACCTTTTTCAATAAATAAGAAACTTCTTTTTCGTCTTCAAGCGTATCTAGCGCGTCCGTAATCGCCGCTTCTTGCTCTTTTAATTTAAGTTGCGCTGCGGTTGCCTGTTCGTACGCAGCGGTAAGTTCTGCGGCGCGCGCGTCGAGTTTGTTTACGTTTTCTTCAACCCCTTCAAGATACTTTTTTGCGCTCATTGCCTTTTTTCTTTCTTCGCTACCCGAAAGTTTCTTTTCGATTTCGCGAAGTTTAGCGTCCACAGTTTGATAATCTAATAATGCTTGTATCATATCAGTTCTCCTTTACATAAATCTTTTATCAGTAAAATAGTACGCATCTACGTTACCTTTCGTAATATCGGTAACGCGTTCGTAAAATTTATTAAAACCGTAATTTTCCACAACGTAATGCGGTAAAATCATAACTTTTTTTCCACGCTCTAACAGCGATAAAAGAACGTGGTGCGGCATATCCGAAGTTACTATCGTATCTGCGTCGGTTAAATTTTTAACCACCGCATCAGCCGCGTGCGACGCACCGCCACCGCAAAACGACGCGATTTTATTAACGACGCCGTCCCCGTAAAACAAAACCTTATCTGTATCAAAGGTTTCTTTTACACTTTCTATAAATTCGCTAACGCTTACAGGCGGTATTTCCGTTTCTCTACCGTAGCCGTGCTTTTCGTCAATAAAGTCGAGTATACGCGCTGTATTGACGCCTAATCCCTGCGATAAACACTCGTCTATACCGCTATCGGCAACGTCTAAATTTAAATGCATTGATATAACGTTTATTCCGTTTGTCGCCGCCATCAAAACCGCGCGCGACTCGCCCGAAACGTCTAACGATTTTATAGGGTTATATATTGCCGGGTGATGCGTTACAATCGTATCGCAATCAAGTTTAATCGCTTCATTTACAGCGTTAACAGTCAAATCAAGCGAAAACAAAACTTTTTCAACCTTTTCGTGATGGTTAATAATTATACCGCTATTATCGTAATCGCCTGCGTCAATCATAATTTTACTCAATTTAAGCGGAGCAAAATTTTCCAACACGTCTAAAAATTCTTTTATCTTATACATACTTTTTTAGTTTTTTTATCTTTTCTTCTATTTCCACGCGCACGGTTTTAGAGAGTTCACTACTTTCTAATAAAGCGCAAAGTTTAGCGTAAGTATCGCCCACCATTTCCTTAAACTCAACGGAAGGATTATTTACGTTATCCCTACCGAACTCAATTTCTTCGTCCGTTAAATTATCCTTTCCCGTAACTAAAACTATAAGGTTATAAAACTTTGCACCACTCTTAAACACGCGGTCGTATTTTATTGCGTAACCTGCCTTTACGGCGCATATACGCGCCTTATCGCAATTTTTCATAGGCTGAATTACAAGCGATTGCGGTAGTTTGTTTTCAATCTTTGCGCGCTCGATAATACTGCAAATTTCCTCACCGCCCATACCTGCAATAAGTGCCAAATCACACTTTCCTACGCCGTCAAACCCGTCCGAAACGGCACTTTCAACCTTTCCGTCTTTTATGTAACGGGCAAGCAACGTTTGCGCTTTTAATAAGCATTTTGCGCTAACGTCCGAAATAATTGCTTTTTTGCATTTCCCACCGTCAAGCATAGCCTTTGCCATATACCCGTGGTCGCAACCGATATCGGCAAAAACTTCACACGTCGGCAAAACTGCAAAAATTTTATTTAGTCTATCCGTCATTGTTTATCGATATAATCTTTAAGTCTTTTCGAACGGCTTGGATGACGTAATTTACGGAGCGCTTTCGCTTCAATTTGACGTATACGTTCACGGGTAACGTTAAATTCCCTACCAACTTCTTCAAGCGTTCTAGGCTTTCCGTCATCAAGACCGTAACGCAATCTTAAAACTTTTTCTTCACGCGGGGTAAGCGTATCTAAAACGCCTATAAGTTGCTCTTTAAGCATAGTATAAGAAACTGCGTCGGTAGGCGCGGTTGACCTTTCGTCTTCGATAAAATCGGAAAGATGGCTGTCTTCTTCTTCACCTATCGGCGTTTCTAATGAAACGGGGTCTTGCGCAATCTTTTGAATTTCAATAACGCGCTCTATACTTATATCCATTTCCTTTGCAATTTCTTCGGGTTGAGGCTCTCTGCCCAACTCTTGCAAAAGTCGTCTAGATACTCTAATAAGTTTATTGATTGTTTCAACCATATGCACGGGGATACGGATAGTTCTTGCTTGGTCGGCAATAGCACGAGTAATCGCTTGACGTATCCACCAAGTTGCGTAGGTTGAAAACTTAAAGCCTTTTTGGTAATCAAACTTTTCAACCGCTTTCATAAGACCTAAATTGCCTTCTTGGATAAGATCCAAAAACTGCATACCGCGTCCCATATAACGCTTTGCAATCGAAACGACTAAACGCAAGTTCGCTTCTGAAAGAAGTCTTTTTGCGCGTTCGTCCCCTTCCATCATTTTTTTAGCAAGTTCTGTTTCTTCGTCAGGTTGAAGAAGCGGAACTTTACCTATATCTTTAAGATACATTTTGACGGGGTCGTCCATGCTGACTTCTTTTAAAAGTTGATCGTAAATATCCTTATCCCTTTCAATCTCGTCGATAATTTGTACACCTGAATCGTCGAAAAGTTTATAAATCTCTTCCATTTCAGCAGGAGTTGCGGCAAACTTGTCAATCCTATCTAAAAGTTGCGTAGTCGTTACGCTACCACTTCTTTTATGCTCGGTTATAATCTTACCGACTTCAACGAACAGTTCGGGCGATAAAATATCACCGTTAGCCGTTGCTAGGGCTTGCTCTTTTTCTTTGCCGATTTTCTTGTCTTCCATAAAAGTTCCTCCCGTGGCGATAAGCCACTTTTTCTTCTATTTATCTTTAAATCAATTTTCTTTTTTCAATTAATAATCTCGTCATTTCCGCAGTAAGATTACCGCGCTTTTCAGTATCAATTTCACTTTCAAACATCTCTGAAAGTTTCGCTATCTTTTTGTCTATCGCGTCGCGCTTTAAGGTACGCACGCAATCGAAAAAGTACGCCGCGTGGTCAAAGTTCTTATTCTCTTCGGCTTCCATACCTGCAATGCGTGAAATTTCTTCCGAATACTCGTCTTCTAAAAGTTCGTATAGGTCTGAAAACTGTGGACGTTGCCCCGCTGAATATTTTTCCTTAATATACTGCTGAATTTCTTTATATACGCTAGCGTTAAATTCCAACTCGCTAATATCAGTTTCTTTGGCGTACGGTTTAGAAAAGAGATACGCCGCCAAAATAAACCTTGCGGCAATCGCCGTTTTATCGCCCACGTTATCATTAAACTGTGGCGTAACGATTTTTTCTTCACGCGGTTTATCTTCTATACTGTAAAGTTCACGTTTAAGCGCTTCAAAAGTAATTTTAGTTTGGTCGCGTATAACTTTAAGCAAATCTTCCTGTTCGGCAGACGACGCGCTTTCCCTAACCACTTTAAGCGCGTTAGTAACATATTTTCGCTTTCCGTCAACAGTTGAAACGTCATAAGTGCGTTTTAATATATCCAACTTAAAATCTATTAAAGGCATTGCTTCCGCCAAAAGATTACGATACCCGTCCGCGCCCATATTTTTAATAACGTCGTCGGGGTCCATGCCGTCGGGTAGAGATACAACCTTAACTTCAAGACCTTCTTCGCTCAAAATTTCCAAACCGCGTATAGCCGCTTTTTGACCTGCAAAATCCCCGTCGTAACTTATATACACCTTGTCCGCATAGCGTTTCAAAATTCTGGCTTGGTCTTTCGTGAGCGCAGTACCCATAGTAGCGACTACGTTACAAATACCCGCTTGATACAACGATACAACGTCAAGGTGACCTTCAACCATAATAACCGAATCAAGCCCCTTTTCGTTTTTAAGTTTTTTCAAATTGTTGATATTGAAAAACGTTCTGCCCTTTGAAAACGCTATCGTTTCTCTGGTGTTTATATACTTTTGTTCTTTTCCGCCGTCTATTCTTCTTCCAACGAACGCAACCACGTTACCAAACTGGTCTATTACCGGAATAATTAATCTACCGCCCAACC
>JAFVTK010000008.1 GCA_017503265.1 Clostridia bacterium
ACTAGTAATTACTTATACCGACGGAAAAGTAGATAACCTTGGTAAAGTAACCGGTGAAAACGGCGCGGACGGAAAAGACGGCGTTAACGGTGTTGACGGTAAACCTGGCGCAAACGGTGCTGATGGTGCAGACGGCAAAGATGGTGCGGATGGCGCTGACGGTGCAGACGGTGTAACACCGCAAGTTCGTATCAACGAGCAAACTAATCAATGGGAAGTTTCTTACGACGATGGCAAAACTTGGACTTCACTCGGCGTAAATGCAACTGGTAAAAACGGTTCTAACGGCGACAATGCAGTTTCCGTTTCGTCTATGGTATTGACAAGTGTAATGATTGTTCTCAACGTTCTTGTCGTTCTATGGGTTGGTAAGAAATTACGCAAAAAATAAAAAATTATAAAAGGCGGTAACCCCGTCTAAATATTAAACCCCGACGAATTCGTCGGGGTTTAATTCGTTTATAATAAAATTCTTACGATATAATCGATTATTTAATATTTACTACCGTTGCGGTTGCGTGTACGCAAATGCCTTCTTCGCGCCCGACAAAGCCTAGACCTTCTAGCGTCGTTGCGCCTATTCCGACGTTTTCTTGGGGTAGAGATAATGCGCTAGCAAGGTTTATTGTGATTTCAGGTATAATTTTTAACAGTTTTGGTTTTTCAGCCATAATCGTTGCTGAAACGTTATGTACACGATAGCCTTTTTCATTGACCATTTTTAATACTTTTTCTAAAAGTTTCATACTGTCCGCATCTTTGTATGCGGGGTCTTTGTCGCTAAAATGGTAACCGATATCTCGCATTGATAGCGAAGAAAGGATAGCGTCCATAATTGCGTGTGTCAAAACGTCTGCGTCAGAGTGCCCTAAAAGACCTTTATCGTGCGGAACGGTTATTCCGCCAAGAATTAATTTTCTACCTTCAACTAATTTATGACAATCAAATCCCGTACCAAATCTAAAATCTTGTTTTTTATCAGTAAAATCAAAATCTTGCGGAAAGGTGAGTTTGACGTTTTTAGCATCTCCGTCAATAACGTGAACTTCACCTATGCATTCTTTATACACTTCGCCGTCGTCGTTATACACCTTTTCGCCCGCGCGCGCGTACGCGTCTTTAATTTGTTTTAAGTTAAAACCTTGCGGTGTTTGGACTGAAAAAAGTTCACTCTTTCCGATATACGCGTCAACTACTTCGTCGCGTTTTCTAATTACGGTGTTGCGAGTGGGGACTATCGGTATAGCGCTACCGTATTTTTTAGCAGTATCAATGCAGTCTTTTATAATTTTTTCAGTTACGAACGGTCTTGCGCCGTCGTGAATAAGCACTATATCGCCGTCGGCGATAGAAAGCGCATTTTTTACTGATTGCGTACGGGTAGCACCGCCCTTAACCACGATTGCTTTATTTTGAACTCTTTCTTTAATAAATTCAAAATCAATTTCGCTTGCGGTTATAATAATTTGGTCAATTAAACCGCTATTAAAAAAAACGTCAAGCGTGCGTTCAAAGCAAGGTTTACCGCTTACTTCAATTAATAATTTGTTTTTGTCAAAGCCTGCGCGTACGCCTTTGCCAGCGCAAGCAAGAATTAACGATATTTTCATTACGTTTACTCCGCTAAAATTTCGTAAAGTTTGTCAGCATCTTCTTTGCGAACGGTTTCTTTAATCATATTAATTTTAAACTTTACCGTTCCGCTGTTAAAACCTATTTCTACAAGGTCGCCTTCTTTAACGTTGTAAGAAGGTTTTACCGTTCTGCCGTTGACTTTAACTCTACCGCCGTCGCAAGCCTCGCAGGCAAGGGTACGACGTTTAAGTATTCTTGAAACTTTTAAAAACTTATCAATTCTCATATTATAACCTTTTGATATGATAATTTTAACCGATTTTGTCGAAAATCAAAATAATTTTAAAATATTGCTTTATTCGCTTGACTTTCTTGATTATTTAAGTTAACATTGTATAATGCATTATGATAGGTTATTATCGAATCTTATCGCCATTTTCAAAAAAATTCATTGAAAAATGCCGCTTTTCCGTAGGAAATGGGCGGGCGAGTGGGATTTAAGATAATCTTTCCCGACAAAGTAGATTATACAACAAATTTATGGTTTTGTCTACCAGTCGGCAAACAATTTAAATTTTTTTAAGGAGTGTGTTTTAATGACACGTGTACTACCCGAAATCGTAAGTGGCAAGGTAACGAGAAAGACTTTCAGTAAAATCAAAGAAGCCATTGAACTACCTTATCTTGTCAAAATCCAGAAAGACTCCTACGACGCTTTCATTAAAGAAGGCATCGGCGAAGTGCTTGAAGACTTTTCCCCGATCACAGACTACTCTGATCACTTTGAAATGTATTTCTTGGATTACAGTCTTGAAGGCAAACCCAAGTATGACGAAAAAGAATGTAGAGATAGGGACGCTACCTACGCTCTTCCTTTGCGCGTTAAAGTTAGGCTTGTCAATAAGGTTACGGATGAAGTAATCGACCAAGAAGTGTTTATGGGTGATTTCCCACTCATGACGGACAACGGCTCGTTTATTATAAACGGTGCGGAAAGGGTTATCGTTTCCCAACTCGTTCGTTCTCCTGGCGTTTATAACGGCTCGGAAATGGATAAGTCAGGTAAAAAACTCTTTAATACTACCGTTATCCCGTCAAGGGGCGCTTGGCTTGAATTTGAACAAGATTCACAAAACGTTCTTTGGGTACGCGTAGACAGAACAAGAAAACTTACGGCTACCGTTCTTCTTCGTGCGCTCGGTTTTGGTAGCGACGACGAACTTATAAACAATCTTTTCACGGGCAATAAGATGATTGCCGATACCGCTGAAAAAGATACTAGTAAATCGGAAAGCGATAGCCTTATCGAATTGTACCGTCGTCTCCGCCCGGGTGAAATCCCCACGGACGAAGCGGTTAAACAACATCTTAAAAATCTTTTCTTCGATCCCCGTCGTTACGACCTTGCAAGGGTAGGTAGATATAAGTTTAACAAGAGATTGCGTCTTGGTGTGCGTATCGTCGGTCTTAAATCTTTTGAAACCGTAGTAAGCCCCGACGGCGAAGTTTTGGCAGAAGCAGGTAGCGTTATTACTAAAACGCAAGCCGAAGCAATCCAAAACGCTGGTATAAATTATTTTTACGCGGACGTAAACGGAGAAAAACATAAAATAATTGCTAACAACGTAGTAAGTTTTGAAGAACTCACGGGAATTAACCCCAGAGTGTTCGGTCTTTTAGACTACGTTTATTATCCCACGCTTACTTTCGCAAAGACCGTTTGCGACGTAGCGAAAGAAAACGGCGCGGAAGAAACTGCTGAAATATTGAAGAAAGAGATTAACGCTCTCTTCTATATTGAAGAAAGAAAGATTAAACCGGGCGAAGAAAAACCCGAAGATAGAAAACTTGAAGAAAAAGCGCGTGAAACTAGAATTAAGTTTATTAACGCGTGCGTTAAATATTGTGAACTCACCGAAAACGGCGCAGTTGAAACGGTTAGCGCGGAAGACAAAAAAGTTCTCCGTCCGCTTATGGAAAAACTTAACCACAAGCATATTACCGTTGACGATATCGTCGCGTCCGTATCCGTTAACCTCGATCTCGCGTTCGGCATTAACACCGTGGACAATATCGACCACCTTGGTAACCGTCGCGTTCGTTCGGTTGGCGAACTTTTACAAAATCAATTCCGTATCGGTATTGCAAGGTTAGAGCGCGTTATCCGTGAAAGAATGGGTACTCAAGATCCCAAGGAAGTATCACCCCAAGGTCTTATTAACGTCCGTCCCGTAAGTTCGGCGATTAAAGAATTCTTTGGCTCGTCACAACTTTCACAATTTATGGATCAAACCAACCCGATTGCAGAACTTACTCACAAGAGAAAACTTTCAGCGTTAGGTCCTGGTGGTCTTAATCGTGACAGGGCAACCTTTGAAGTCCGTGACGTTCACCACTCGCACTACGGCAGAATGTGTCCGATAGAAACGCCTGAAGGTCAAAATATCGGTCTTATATCTTCACTTGCAGCGTATGCAAAAGTCAACGAATTCGGATTTATCGAATCACCTTATAGAAAGGTTGAACATAAGATGGACGCCGAAGGTAAAATCGTAACCGAAGTTACCGAACACGTTGACTATCTTACCGCTGACGAAGAAGATAATTATATCGTTGCACAGGCTAACGAACCGCTCGTTGACAACAAGTATTTTGTAAACGACCGTGTTTCTTGCCGTCATAGAGATGAAATTACCGAAGACGTTAAAGAGAAAATGGACTACATGGACGTTTCGCCTAAACAGTTGATTTCGGTTGCAACCGCGCTTATTCCGTTCTTGGAAAACGACGATACCAACCGTGCGCTCATGGGCTCTAACATGCAACGTCAAGCAGTTCCGCTACTTTGTCCTGAAAACGCAATCGTTGCAACGGGTATTGAAAGAAGAATCGCTTACGACTCGGGCGTTATGATTAACGCTGTCGAAGCAGGTGTAGTTAAATCAGTTGCCAGCGACCTTATCGTAATTAAAGAAGACGACGGCAACGAAAGACAGTATATATTAAAGAAATTTGAACGTAGTAACCAAGGCACTTGTCTTAACCAAAGACCTATCGTTGACAAAGGCGAAAGGATTGAAAAGGGACAAACCATTGCAGACGGTCCTTCAACCAAAAACGGCGAGCTTGCGCTCGGTCGCAATATTTTAGTCGGATTTATGAGTTGGGAAGGATATAACTACGAAGACGCTATACTCTTATCTGAAAAACTAGTTAGAGAAGACGTGTTCACCACTATCCACATTGAAGAACACGAAATTGAAGCAAGGGATACTAGACTTGGTGAAGAAGAAATCACCCGTGATATTCCTAACGTTGGTGAAGACGCGCTTAAAGACCTTGACGAAGACGGTATAGTTAGAATCGGTGCGGAAGTTAACAGCGGCGATATTCTCGTTGGTAAAGTTACGCCCAAGGGCGAAACCGAACTTACCCCCGAAGAAAGATTGCTCCGTGCAATTTTTGGTGAAAAATCAAGGGAAGTTAGGGATACTTCTCTCAAAGTTCCGCACGGTGAAGGCGGTATCGTCGTTGACGTTAAAATCTTCACTCGCGCAAATAAAGACGAACTCGCTCCTGGTGTAAACAAACTCGTCAGAGTTTATATCGCTCAAAAGCGTAAGATTTCAATCGGCGATAAGATGGCTGGTCGTCACGGTAACAAAGGCGTTATTTCAAGAATTCTTCCTGAATCAGATATGCCCTTTATGGCTGACGGTACACCCCTTCAAATCGTACTTAACCCGCTCGGCGTTCCTTCTCGTATGAATATCGGTCAGGTTTTGGAAGTGCACTTAGGACTTGTATGTAAACAACTCGGCTGGAAGATTGCAACGCCGGTATTCGACGGCGCAACCGAAGGCGATATTAAAGAATTACTTCGTGAAAACAATATCGTTAACCCCGACGGCGAAGTTGACGGTAAAATTCAACTTTACGACGGCAGAACGGGTGAACCGTTTGAAAACAGGGTAACCGTTGGTCAAATGTATATGATCAAACTTATCCACTTGGTTGACGATAAGATTCACGCACGTTCAACTGGTCCGTACAGTCTCGTTACGCAACAACCGCTCGGTGGTAAAGCACAGTTCGGTGGACAGCGTTTCGGTGAAATGGAAATTTGGGCGCTCGAAGCATACGGCGCTGCTCACATCTTGCAAGAAATTCTTACCGTTAAGTCTGACGATATCGTCGGCAGGGTAAAGACTTACGAATCTATCGTTAAAGGTACTAATATCAGCGAACCTGGTATTCCCGAAGCGTTTAAGGTTCTTCTGAAAGAATTGCAATCGCTTGCGCTCGATATGAAAGTTCTTACTGAAAACAAAGAAGAACTTGCTATTAAAGACCTTATCGAAAGCGACATTGACGATATTCCGTACGTCCGTGAAAAGGTTATTCAAGACGAAGTTTCTATTGACGATATTGACGAAAGTGACGTTGGCGAAATGGTATTTGAAGACAGCGACACCGACGACGATCTCGGCGACGAAATTAATTATAGCAATATGTTTGACGATGATGACGACGAAATCGACACTACTATTCCTGACGAAATGGATTTAGAAGACGACGATTTTGAAGAATTTGACGTTGACGACGAAGAATAACGGGGAGGAATAAGGTAAATTATGTTTGAACTTAACAATTTCGATTCCATACAAATAGGCGTTGCTTCACCCGAAAAGATTAGAGAATGGTCTTACGGTGAAGTAACCAAGCCCGAAACAATCAATTACAGAACTCAAAAACCCGAAATGGGCGGACTTTTCTGCGAAAGGATTTTCGGACCGACCAAGGACTGGGAATGCCATTGCGGTAAATATAAACGTATCCGCTATAAGGGCGTTATATGCGACAAGTGCGGCGTTGAAATAACCAAATCCAAGGTTCGTCGCGATAGGATGGGACACATTGAACTTGCTGCCCCCGTATCGCATATATGGTACTTTAAGGGCGTTCCGTCAAGAATAGGTTTGATGCTCGATATGAGCCCCAAATCTTTGGAACACGTCTTGTATTTTGCAAGCCACGTCGTTCTCGATCCGGGTACAACGCCCCTTCAATACAAACAAGTTATTAGCGACAGAGAAAAAATCGAAGCAGAAGAACTTTACGGCGAAGGCTCTTTCAAAACGGGTATCGGTGCAGAAGCGATTAAAGAACTTCTTATGGCTATCGATCTCGATAAAGAAAGTGCTGAAACCAAAAAGATTATTGAAGAAAACGGCTCTGGTCAAAGAAGAATTCGCGCGGTTAAGAGGATTGAAATCATTGAATCGTTTAGAAAGAGTGGCAACCGCCCCGAATGGATGATTTTAGACGTTCTTCCCGTTATCCCGCCTGAACTCCGCCCGATGGTACAACTCGACGGCGGTAGGTTTGCAACGAGCGACCTTAACGATCTTTATAGGCGTGTTATCAATAGAAATAACCGTCTTAAAAAACTTATGGATTTGGGCGCACCCGAAATCATTATAAGAAACGAAAAGAGAATGTTGCAAGAAGCCGTTGACGCTCTTATTGACAACGGTAGACACGGCAAGGCAATTACCGGTGCAGGTAACCGTGAACTTAAATCACTCTCGGGTATGCTCCGCGGTAAGCAAGGTCGTTTCCGTCAAAACCTTCTCGGTAAACGTGTTGACTACTCTGGCCGTTCGGTTATCGTAGTAGGACCTGAACTTAAACTTTATCAATGCGGTCTTCCCAAAGAAATGGCTATTGAACTCTTTAAGCCGTTCGTAATGAAGAAACTGGTTGAAAACAATATTTGTCATAATATTAAAAACGCAAAACGTACGGTAGAGCGCGCTAAAACGGTTGTTTGGGACGTTCTTGAAGAAGTTATTAAGGATCACCCCGTAATGCTTAACCGTGCGCCTACGCTTCACAGATTGTCAATTCAGGCGTTTGAACCCGTCCTTATCGAAGGTCGTGCAATCAAACTCCACCCGTTAGTTTGCGGCGCGTTCAACGCCGACTTCGACGGTGACCAAATGGCAGTTCACGTTCCGCTTTCGGTTGAAGCGCAAGCAGAAGCAAGATTTTTGATGCTCGCATCTAACAACATATTAAAACTCTCCGACGGTAAGCCGGTTATGAGTCCTACGCAAGATATGGTCATGGGTTCTTATTACCTTACCATTATCAAACGTAAGATAGGTGAAAAGTACAACGAAAAGGGTAGAAAGGACGAAAACGGCACGGTTTACGGCGTTCCCGAATACACCGTTTCTTACACTTGCCCCGAAGAAGCAATTATGGCTTATCAAACGGGCGAAATCGGACTTCAAGATGAAATTTTCGTTCGTCGTACGGTAGAAGTTGACGGCGAAAAGGTTACTGGTAGAATTAAGACTTCGGTTGGTAAAATTATTTTCAACGAAGCAATTCCGCAAAATCTTGGTTTCGTTAAGAGAGAAAGCAAAGAAGATTATCTTAAATACGAAATCGATAAACTCGTCGGTAAAAAAGACTTGCAAAAAATTGTTGGTGCTTGCTTTAAGCGTCACGGTGCAAGTAGCGCGGCGGACGTACTCGATAAAATTAAGGCACTCGGCTTTAAGTATTCAACCGTAGGCGCTATAACCACCAGCGTATTCGATATGCATATGCCCAAAGATAAAGGCGTTATTCTTAAAGAAGCAGAAGAACACGTTCTTAAAGTTGAAACCCTTTATAAGAAAGGTTATATAACCGACGACGAAAGATATAAAAAGGTCGTTTCTATTTGGAAACAAGCGACCGACGACGTTACTGATAAGTTGATGGATACTCTTGACGAGTTTAACCCGATACTTATGATGGCTAACTCTGGTGCGCGTGGTTCAAAAGACCAAATTAAACAACTTGCCGGCATGCGTGGTCTTATGACTGACCCGAACGGTAAAACTATTGAAATTCCGGTTAAGTCTTGCTTCCGTGAAGGACTTTCAGTTCTCGAATACTTTATTTCTTCTCACGGTGGACGTAAAGGTCTTGCCGATACGGCACTTAAAACGGCAGACTCTGGTTATCTAACTCGTCGTTTAGTTGACGTTTCGCAAGAAGTTATTATTAAAGAAGACGACTGTTTTGCAAATGCTGGCGAAGCAGTTAAGGGTGTTAAAGTCAGCGCTATCAAGGGTAGCAAAGGCGAAATTATCGAAGGTTTGCGCGACCGTATTGCAGGTAGATTTACCGTTAACGACATAGTTAACCCGATTACTGGCGAAATTATGGTTAAGGCAAACGAAATGATTACCGAAGACATGGCGGACGAAATTTGCGCTGCTGGTATCGAAGAAGTCGAAATAAGAAGCGTATTTACCTGTAAGTCTAAAACGGGCGTTTGCGCAAAATGTTACGGTAAAAACATGTCTAACAATAATCCCGTTCAAATCGGTGAAGCGGTCGGTATTATCGCTGCACAATCCATCGGTGAACCTGGTACTCAACTTACCATGCGTACCTTCCATACGGGCGGTATCGCAAGTACGGGCGATATTACGCAAGGTCTTCCTAGGGTTGAAGAACTTTTTGAAGCGCGTAAACCCAAGCACGCTGCTATCGTTTGCGAACACAGCGGTGAAGTTGAAATTAAAGAACAAGACAAGATTATTCACGTCCTCATTCATACCGCAGACAGCAATAAACCCGAAGATTACACGATTCCTTTCGGTACTGGCGTAATCGTTAAGACGGGCGACAAGGTTGAACCTGGTTCGGTTCTTACCAACGGTTCAGTATATCCGCAAGATATCTTAAAGACCAAGGGTATAAAAGGCGTTCAAGATTACATTTTGCGTGAAATCCAAAGCGTTTACCGTTCACAAGGCGTTGATATCAACGACAAGCACGTTGAAATTATCGTTCGTCAAATGATGAAGAAAGTTCAGGTTGAAAACCCCGGTGGTACGGATATTCTTCCTGGTGAAAAACTTGACGTTCATAGGTTTGAAGAAGAAACCATTAACGCTCTCGAAAACGGTCTCGTACCCCCGCAAGGTAAGAGAATACTTCTCGGTATCACGAAGGCTGCGCTTGCAAAAGAAAGTTTCTTGTCGGCAGCGTCCTTCCAAGAAACCGCAAGGGTACTTACCGAAGCGGCTATTAAGAACAAAGTTGACCCGCTTATCGGTCTTAAAGAAAACGTTATTATCGGTAAACTTATCCCCGCAGGTACGGGAATTAAGACTTATAAGAACGTTGCACCGCAAACGGTTATACAAAGAACTGCGGAAACGCAAGAATAATTGCTAAAACGTCAAAAAAATTGCAAAAATAGCGGTTTTTAATTGACGAAAAGGGCAATAAATGGTAAAATAATAATTCGGCGGGCTAATTATGCCCGCCCAAACAAAGTTTCTAAAAGCGGAAGTTTCCGAATCCGTTTTTCGAATATCCGAAATAAGTAAAGGAGGTACGATATGCCTACAATTCAACAGTTAATCAGACAGGGCAGAGAAAAAATCACCTACAAGTCAAAGTCCCCCGCGTTGGACGAATGTCCGCAAAAACGTGGCGTTTGCTTGTCGGTTACCACGACCACGCCGAAAAAACCTAACTCGGCACTCCGTAAAATTGCCCGCGTTCGTTTGACCAACAAAGCCGAAGGTATCGTTTACATCCCCGGTGAAGGTCACAACCTTCAAGAACACAGTTCAGTTCTTATCCGTGGCGGCAGGGTAAAAGACTTGCCTGGTGTAAGATATCACATTATTCGTGGCGCGCTTGATACTGCTGGCGTTGCAAAGCGCAGACAAGCAAGGTCAAAATACGGCGCAAAAAGACCTAAATAAGTTTAACCATTATTTAACAGCAAGTTAGGCTTATAAAGACACCTACTTATAATCGGAATTCGGAAAATTAACCCGATTTGGTAGGCAGTATGTCGAAAGACAGAAGGTTCGCTACCCTTTGGGCAAGCGATAGCTGTACTAAAAAGAAGGGTTTACCCTTAATCGTGAGCGCGCTACGCAACGCGTGCAAAAATTAAAGGAGGATTAAAGATATGCCGAGAAGAGGCAATATTGCAAAAAGAGACGTTTTACCCGATCCCGTGTATAACGACAAGGTTGTAACCAAACTCATCAACCAAGTTATGTTAGACGGTAAAAAGGGTATTGCGCAAGGCATCGTTTACGAAGCGTTTACCGCAGCAGCCGAAAAGGTCGGATCAGACCCCAAGGAAATGTTCGTTCAAGCGCTCGGTAACATTATGCCTATGGTAGAAGTAAAGGCAAGGAGAGTTGGTGGTGCTAACTATCAAGTACCTATCGAAATCCGCGCTGAAAGAAGACAAACGCTTGCAATCAGATGGTTGGTTGCCGCTGCGAGAAAGAGAGGCGAGAGAGAAATGGCTCAAAGGCTCGCTGCTGAACTCGTTGACGCGTTTAACAATACCGGCAACGCAGTTAAGAAGAAAGAAGATACACACAGAATGGCGGAAGCAAACAAGGCGTTCGCACATTACAGATTTTAATTTGGGAGAAACATTATGCCGAGAGATTTTGATTTGGGTGTAACCAGAAATATAGGTATAATGGCGCACATTGACGCAGGTAAGACTACCACCACCGAACGTATTTTGTTCTACACGGGTAAAACCCACAAGTTAGGCGAAACTCACGAAGGCGGCGCTACTATGGACTGGATGGTTCAAGAGCAAGAACGTGGTATCACCATTACGTCTGCTGCGACCACTTGCTATTGGAAGGGACACCGTATAAACATTATTGATACCCCCGGACACGTTGACTTCACCGTTGAAGTTGAAAGATCGCTCCGCGTTCTTGACGGCGCAGTTGCAACTTTCTGTGCAAAGGGTGGCGTTGAACCCCAAAGTGAAACGGTATGGCGTCAGGCGGACAAATATAAAGTTCCCCGTATCGCTTACATCAATAAAATGGATATTAACGGCGCAAACTATGATAACGCTGTTAATATGATGAAAGAAAGACTTCATACTAATGCGCTTCCTATCGTTATTCCCGTAGGTAAAGAAGAAACTTTCAAAGGTATCGTTGACGTTATCACTAGAAAGGCTTATATCTACCTTGACGATTTGGGACGTGAAATTGACATAACCGAAGTTCCCGACGACATGAAAGATCTCGTTGAAGAATACAGATCACAAGTCGTTGAAATTGCAGCAGAAATGGACGACGCGCTCATGGAAAAATACTTCGAAGAAGGCGACCTTCCTATCGAAGATATTAAAAAGGGTTTGCGTGCAGCAACTCTTGCAATGAAAGTTACTCCCGTTCTTTGCGGTTCGTCTTATAAAAATAAAGGCGTTCAAAACCTTTTGGATGCAGTAGTTGATTATCTCCCCAGTCCTTTGGACGTTGGTGCGGTAAGCGGCGTAAATATCAAAGGCGAAGACGCAACTAGAGAACCTGGTGATGATCAACCTTTCAGCGGTTTGGCGTTTAAGATTATGACCGACCCGTTCGTAGGTAAACTTGCGTTCTTCCGTGCTTACTCTGGTGTTTTGAAAACTGGCTCTTACGTTTATAACAGCGTAAAGGGTAAGAAGGAAAGGGTTGCGCGTATTCTTCGTATGCACGCTAACCACAGGGAAGAAGTTGACGCAGTTTATTCAGGTGAAATTTGTGCGCTCGTAGGTCTTAAAGATACCACTACTGGTGATACGCTTTGCGACGAAAGCAACCAAATTATTCTTGAACAAATGGAATTCCCCGATCCCGTTATCGAAGTTGCTATTGAACCCAAGACCAAACAAGGTCAAGAAAAGATGGGCTTTGCACTTGCAAAACTTGCAGAAGAAGACCCCACTTTCAAAACGCACACCGATACCGAAACAGGACAAACCATTATCGCAGGTATGGGCGAACTTCACCTTGAAATTATCGTTGACAGATTGCTCCGCGAATTTAGGGTAGAAGCAAACGTAGGTAAACCGCAAGTTTCGTATAAAGAAACTATCCGTCAGGCTGTTGAAGCAGAAGGTATGTTCAAACGTCAATCTGGTGGTCACGGTCAATACGGACATTGTAAAATTCGTCTTGAACCGCAAGAACCTGGTAAAGGATACGAGTTCGTTGACGAAACGGTTGGCGGTTCAATTCCTAAGGAATTTATTCAACCTATCAACAAAGGTATTATGGAAGCCAGCAAGAACGGTATTTTGGCAGGCTACGAAGTAGTTGACTTTAAGGTAACCGTTTACGACGGAAGTTATCACGACGTTGACTCGTCAGAAATGGCGTTTAAGATTGCAGGTTCTATGGCACTTAAAGACGGCTTGGCAAAAGCGAAGAGCGTACTTTTAGAGCCGATTATGAAGGTTGAAATCGTAACCCCCGACGATTACTTCGGTGATCTTATGGGTAACGTAACCGCACGCCGCGGTATTATTCAAGGTACTGACGACAGAAACGGTGTAAAGGTTATCGACGCACATATTCCGCTTGCAGAAATGTTCGGATATGCAACTGATCTTCGTTCTAGAACACAGGGTAGAGGTAACTACACTATGCAGTTTAGCCACTACGCAGAAGTTCCGAAGTCAGTCGCTGAAAAGATAATGGGTAAAAAAGCGTAATTATCCGTTGACAATTATATAAATTTATTGTAAAATAAGATTACGTTTTAATAAAAATCAATAAAAAAATTAAAAAAATAAAAAAATATTATCAATTTTGAATTTTTGGAGGAAACAATAATGGCAAAGGCTAAATTTGACAGAAGCAAACCGCACATTAACATCGGTACTATCGGTCACGTTGACCACGGCAAAACCACCCTTACCGCTGCTATCACCATGACGATGGCTGCAAAGGGTCAAGCTGCTAAAATGAGATACGACGAAATCGATAAAGCACCGGAAGAAAAGGCTCGTGGTATTACAATTAATACCTCACACGTTGAGTATGAAACCGACAATCGTCACTACGCACACGTTGACTGCCCCGGACACGCTGACTACGTTAAGAACATGATTATCGGTGCTGCTCAAATGGACGGCGCAATTCTCGTTGTTGCTGCTACCGACGGTCCGATGCCCCAAACCAGAGAACACATCCTTCTTGCTCGTCAAGTAGGCGTTCCCTATATCGTAGTATTCATGAACAAATGCGACCAACTCGACGACCCCGAACTTTTGGAACTCGTTGAAATGGAAATCCGTGAACTCCTTTCTGAGTACGGCTTCCCTGGCGACGACACCCCCATCATCAAGGGTTCTGCTCTTAAAGCACTTGAAGTTGCACAAGCAAACGAAGGTGATGCAGTTCTTAACGCACCTGAAACTCAATGCATTAAAGAACTTATGGACGCAGTAGATTCTTATATTCCTACTCCCGAACGTGACGAAGCGAAACCCTTCCTTCTCCCTGTCGAAGACGTATTCACGATTTCTGGTCGTGGTACCGTTGCTACCGGCCGTGTAGAAAGAGGTGTTGCACACGTTAACGATCCCGCTGAAATCGTAGGTCTTTCTGAAGAAAGCAGAAACACCGTTATTACCGGTCTTGAAATGTTCCGTAAACTTCTTGACGAAGCACAAGCAGGTGACAACGTAGGTGCTCTTCTCCGTGGTATCGACAAGAAAGATATCGAACGTGGACAAGTTATTGCTAAACCCGGTTCGGTTAAACCCCACACTACTTTCAAAGGTCAAGTATATATCCTTACCAAAGAAGAAGGTGGCCGTCACACCCCGTTCTTTAACAACTATCGTCCTCAATTCTATTTCAGAACTACCGACGTTACCGGTTCAATCAAACTTCCCGAAGGCGTAGAAATGGTTATGCCTGGTGATAACATCGAAATGGACGTTGAACTCATTACCCCCATCGCTATGGAAGAAGGTTTGAGATTCGCTATCCGTGAAGGTGGCAGAACGGTTGGTTCAGGCGTTGTTGCTAAAATCGTTAAATAATTGATTTTAGAAAATACCTAAACAATTAAACAGAGTAAAAAGCGCAGTAATTAATTACTGCGCATTACTTTTTATAGTTATAATTTTTTGGTTTATAAATATAAAAAAGAAAAAGTCTGCCGACTATATCGGCAGACTTTTTTCACTTAAATTTAATTTTCAGTTTTATCTTGTTTGCTTGCTTTTTTATTGATTAAACTTTTTACAAGCACTATTGCGTAATGTATCAAAAGACCAACCACGATTGCTTTAACAAGGTCAAAGATTACTGTTAGTGAAAAAGTTACCACTAAAACTAATATATTTTCCCATTTTTTTGTTTTAATAATACTTACGAATTCTCTCCACTCTGACATATTATAAGCAACGATAAATAGTATAGAAGCAATTATCGGCATAGGTATATATGACGCCAAGGGCATAAGTACGACCAAAACTAACAAAAGCACTATTGCGTGCGTCATACCGGAAAGCGGTGATTTTCCGCCGTTTTTAACGTTTGCTGCTGTTCTTGCAATAGCGCCAGTTGCAGGTATTCCGCCTAAAAACCCTACTAATATATTACCCGTACCAAGAGCGATTAATTCGGTGTTAGAATTATGTTTATCGTCAATCATCTTATCGGAAACTACGCAAGATAACAATGATTCTATGCCGGCAAGCAATGCGATAGTAAAGGCGTTGGGAAGAACTGCAAGCACCTTTTCCCACGAAAGCGTTGGGACTGAAAAGTTTGGTAGTGCTGATGAGATGGTGTAAAGCGAACCTATTGTGTTTACGTTAAACACGGGTATTAAACAAATTAGTGCGCCAACCAGCACCGCTATTAATGAGCCAGGGATTTTTTTAGAAATTTTTGTCCATAGAATTAGAATAGCAAGCCCTAAAATACCTACACCGAAAGCCCACGCATTAAAAGTATTAATGTTTTGAAAAAACAGTTTAAGTTTATCAACCGTTTCTATTGCGGTCGCGCCTGATGGATAGGTAAGACCAAAAAAGTCTTTAAGTTGACCGATAACTAACGTAACCGCAATACCACCTGTAAAACCAACGGTAATAGAGTGCGGAATAAATTTTATCAAACTGCCAACTCTGCATATACCCATTATTATAAGGATTAATCCCGCCATAATGGTTGCAAGCATAAGTCCGTCCATACCTTGCGTGGCAATAATACCAGCAACGATAGTCGCAAACGCCGCAGTAGGTCCTGTAATGTTAACCTTGCTACCACCTAAAAGCGAAACGGTAAACCCTGCTATAATTGCGGTAAATAAACAAGTTTCGGGTCTTGCGCCTGATGCGATTGCAAGAGCAATGGATAGAGGCAGAGCGATAATTGCAACGATAATTCCAGCAACTACGTCAGATAGGTAATTTTTAGCCTTATAATCTTTAAGAGAAGTAAAAAGTTTTGGCTGAAAAAAGTTCATAAAAAAATTTCTCCTTTTGTGCATAAAAGATTATATATCTTTTGGTTATAAAAAGCAATAAAAAACAAAGCGCAAAAAGAAAACCGCTGAAAAAATCAGCGGTAAAGGTTTTATTTGTTTTCCGTCCAAGCAGAAATTTGTTTTAATATAAGGTCTTTTTCACTATTGTTTAATTTTTTAAATTGAGAAAGCAAAGTGCGTTCATTTTTGTTGAGAGTATTTTCTTGCGTGGTGATAACGGTTACGTTGCCTAAATCGTCGGTATGACCTATAAGATAATCAACGCTGACTTGATAAAAATCTGCAAGTTTAATCAAATCTTCATAAGAAGCGTTTGCTCTATTTTGTTCCCACTTACAGTAAGTTCCGCACCTAATTCCTATTTTTTGTGCAAGTTCTTCTTGGGTCAACCCTTTTTCACTTCTTAATTCTTTTAAAATAGTATAAAATTTGTGCATAACTATTTATTTCCCGATAAAGCGAAAATTTGTTTTAAGATAAGATTTTTTTCAATATCGGTCAATTTCTTAAAATGAGCAAGCAAAGTGCGTTCATTTTTTGTAAGAGCAAGTTCAGGTGATATATTAACAATAACGTTGCCCAAATCGTCCGTGCGACCAAGTAAAAAATCTGTGCTTACTTGGTAAAAATTAGCAAGATTAATCAAATAATGATGCGTAGGCTCACGCAAACCTTGTTCCCATTTGCAATAAGATGAATATGGAACGTTTGCAAAATTAGCAACTTCTCTTTGTTTTAAGCCTTTTTCTTTTCTTAACTCTCTTATATTTGTGGAAAATTTGTCCATAACTATTAATTATAATAATCCGTTTTGTCCAAAATATATTGACAATAGACAAAAAGGGTGGTAAAATGATAAAAAAGAAATAGACAAATAGGATAGTTTTATGAAAAAAGAAAAAATCGATTTAGATATATTAATATCCGTTATAAAGTCTTTTAAAACGGAAAATGGTAGAAAGCATTTTCCTAAATCGTATAAAACTGTTCAGCAAAGGTATTATCGGGCAAGAAAAAGATATTTAGAAAAGAAAGGCGACGAAGTTATGCTATATATGAAAATGCGTGGTGC
>JAFVTK010000089.1 GCA_017503265.1 Clostridia bacterium
TAGATAAAACAAAAGTCCCCGAATAACAAGGGGACTTTTATCTTTAAGTTGTTTTTTAGTTATATAATTTCAATACCTGCGAGAGCGCAGAAATCTTTGATAATTTTGCTGTTGTCGCCGTAAGAAATTATATAGTGTTGACCCATAACGTTTTGCGCAAAATGCTCGGTATCTTTAAGCAATACCTTTAATCCTGCAAGTTGCGGAGCGGGTTTATCCCAACCACATTCTTCCCAAGTTTCAGGCGTAGTACCTTCGCCCGTTACCATATGAAGATAATATTTTCCGTCGGTAAAAGTCAATCTGCACATAGTGAGCAATCCCGTTTTCACCTTTGACACGTTAAGCAAACTTTGGGACAATTCACCGAACGCTGCGGGATATACGGTAGTCTTACCGTCAACCACTTCTACGGGGACGTAATCAGGTACGCCAGCAAGAACGCCGTCTTCAAAATATTCATAAAATTCCAAGTACGCACCGATTTGACCAGTCAACTTGTTAACCATAATTTGCGTAACGTTGCCCAAACAATCGTTTTCAGGTATAGTGCAAAGTCCGTCTTCTGCCAAAAGCGTGAATATAGGCGCAGGTGGGAAACCCAAAAGTTTCTTAAAGCCGTCAACGTCTTTAAGCGATACGGCGTTTAATCCCCTTTCTTCGCAAATTTCTTTAACTGCAAGATAATATTTTGCTGCGTTAGCCATTGCTTCGGCATCTGGCGTTTTTAAGAAATTCCATTTCATTATTCTTTCGTCGATAACCTTTTGAACGGCTGAGCAATCTATTTTTTCCGCCCTTTGAACCACTTCAAGCATATCAAAGCACTCGATTTCAGTACCGATAGTTTTCTTTAACGAAAGACCGTCGAACATAGTTCCGTAAAGTTGCATATCTCTATAACCAACTTGACCGACCCTAGCCGTACGCATTGAAGAGTATGCGGCAGCCGCTTTTGCAAAAGCTAAAACTTCGTTAACTTTGGAAGGTTTATTTACTATATCGTAAATATATTTGAATTTAATACCCATATCGGCAAGAGCCTTGCGAAGCGCAGAAGTACCCGCTTGGTCAGCAGTAGTAACCAAATGGCCGTCTTCATACCAACCGCAAAGTCCCCACAAAACCATAGGTTTATCTTTGAATTTATCCAAAACCTTAACTACCGCGTGAGAAGGTATCCACCCAGCAACGCAAAGAACCATAACGTCAAATTCTTTACCCGTAAAATATTCTACGGCGTTGTTGATATACGTTTCTTCGTAATCGTCGCGAATAGGATAGAACGGATAAATTTCCGTTTCAGCGGTTTTTAGGCTTTCACAAGCCGCTTTACACTTTCTTTCAATAACTTCTATCGGCGTATTAACTTCACCGAAACCAGCAAATGCAATTTTCATCATCTAAATATCTCCATTAATTTTTTTTCTTTAATTTTATAATCGGCGTAAACTTTTTCGTAAGCAGGGTTAACCACTTCGTAAACTTTATCGGTAGCAACTATTTTTTCAGCTGCTTGTATGGGAGAAGAAAACTCACCGATACCAACGCCAGCGAAAATTGCGCTACCCAAACACGCCGTTTCGTTTTGTTTTAGGGTTATAATTTTTTTCTTCAAAAGTCCGCTTTTAATTGAGCACCAAAGTTTACTCTTTGCACCACCGCCCATAGAGCGGATTTCGTCAAGAGAAATGTCCATAAATTCAATGTATTCGCGTATCATATACGCAACCGATTCCATAATAGCGCGCGCAAAATGTGCACGAGTATGCTTTAACTCTACGCCGAAGAACACGCCTTTTGCGTTGGGTTCGTTTTCAGGCATAACCGTTCCGCAAAGATGCGGTAAAGCGATTAAGCCTTCACAACCTTCTTCAATTTGAGCCGCCAAATCGTCGATATCTTTTAAAGAAAGATTTTCACAGAAATTCTTCTTAAACCACTCCAAAACAGCGCCAGCGGTAGGTGCCCACATAAGTAAACAATAAACACCCTTACGAACGTAATAAACGGAAACTTTAAGTCCGTCAAAATACGGCGGAAACTTTTCGGTAAGCGCGCAAACAGCAAGCGCCGTACCCGTAGTTTCGCTCATTATACCTTCTTTTACAACGCCTGCGCCCGTTGCACCTGCTATTTGGTCAAGCGCGCTAGTAACGACGGTTATCCCGTTATATTCGCCAACGACTTCCCCACTTTCTTTAAGTTCGGGGAGTTGCTTTTCGCTTATTCCTAAATAAGAAAGCATTTCAGGAATATATTCGCCCGTGTGTACGTTCATTAATAGAGAAGATGAATAAAGTGAACGCGACGATGCAAACTTACCAGTTAAACGGTAAAGTATGTAGTCTTCAAGCAGTAAAAATTTATCCGCCTTATTAAAAACGTCAGGCGCGTTATCTTTAAGCCACTCTATCTTTGGCGCTGGATAGCCCGCGGGGATTTCCGCTTGTCCAGTAAGTTCGTAAATCTTTTTAATCCCGAACTTTTCTTCCATTTTCTTCGCCTGTTCAGCCGCCCTGTTATCGAGCCATATAATAGCGTTCATAAGCGGTTTCCCGTCTTTATCAAGCACTATCATAGTTTCACCTTGCGTGTCGACGGCAAGCGCGTCTACTTTGAATTTGCCCGTTATTTTTTCAACCGTGCTGATAAACACGTTAAAAAATTCGTTTGCGTCAAATTCAATAAACTCGCCTTTTGTAATAAGTTGGTATTGAGCCGATTCGGACGCTAAAATATTCCCTGTTTCATCAAACAGACAGGCTTTAAGAGCCGTAGTGCCGAAATCCACTCCAAGTAAATTTTTACCCATTTATAATACTCCTGTATTAGAATTTTTTGTTGATTCTATCCAAAGTTTCCCTTACTAAAATTTCACCGCCAACGTGTCCGGTATATCCGCTTGAAACGTATGCCGAATAGTGGCTACCCTTTTCCGCTTTTTCGGTGGGAAGATATCCGTCAGCGCCACATGCAAGTTGGATAAGGAAAGTTTGTTTTGCCCTTGACCTTGCGCGGATTTGGTTGCCGTAATCAAGGAAAAGTTCAAACGGATTAGTTGCGATTGCTATATCGCCAAAACGAATAACGTGAATTTCTTCCGTAAACGTGTTAGTTTTTTGTTGTTGTTCGTAACGGACTACCGTACCTGCATAAACGTGCATAGCAGCGTTGTCGTCAAAAGAAATTCTTCTACCACGGTTTTTATCAATAAACTTTTCAAGTTTTTCAAGTGCGTCGTTATATTCCGCAATAGTAACCCTGCGAAGTGGCAAAGTTATATCAAAAGTTTCGTGAACAAGCAAGCCTTCGTCTTTAAGGTCGTCGCCAAGTTCTTCAAATACTGAAATAATTTCGTTAGAAATTCTTTTGCCAACTAGTTTAAGACCTGAAACGTCGAACATAGACGGATCAGCCCTACGAACGATATAATCGTTTCTTTTGATATTAGGATCGTCAATAGGCGTTTCGGGGTTAACCCAACGTATCATATCTCTGGGGCATTGATCGCCTGCTGCCGAGCAAAGACCTAATACCATTATATCATCACCAAACTTTTTACGCAAGTTTTCTTTAACTTTTCCCCAGTAGTCAGAAGAAATATAACTTCTGTGTTCAACAACTTGCGCAGGGCAAGCAATGTTAGCAATTACGCCAGAGAGTTTTTTGTTTTCGTCGTAAGTATAAATTAATTCTATACCGCTGTCGTTACCCGCTTCAAGTTCAGAGAAGTTTGCCATATTAGTATCGCCCCACATTTTTGCAGAGCCGTCGTCATAGCACACGCGACGGTTCATACCAACTACTGCGCGACCAAACGCGTTTTGATAATAAGCGGGCTTTCTATTGTTCCAAGCGTTAATGGTTGCTTCACAAATAGCGTTTACTAAAACGTCTAAACACTCCTTGGGGCTTAAACAATCTTCGTTGCTAACGAGCGGTTTATAAGCCATGTCTTCGGGAATAATACTTTTAAGATATTGTAAAGTATTTCTTGTACTACCTTCTTTTCCGAAAACGTAACTCTTTCTTTCGTAAAGCATCGACGTATGAGAGTGTATCGCGCTTACGATAATCTTATCAAGCGGTAAATCAATTTTTCCGTTAAGTTTTGCCCTAACTTCGCTCATAACGTTAGCGCCGATTGCAACTATATCACACGAAACGATAACCATTTGGTCGTCGCCGCTCTCTAATGCAAACGCAGTAACGGTTATAGGACTTTCAACTTCGTCGGTAATTCTTTCAAAGAATTGACCTGCAAGACTGATTTTAGTTCCTTTTTTCGGGGTCATATCAACTTCTGACCAACCGATTTTAATTTTTGCCATAATTGTAATCCTTCCTTTTTATTTTTTCCGCTTTTTGCGGTTTAATTTTTTTCTAATTTTTGATGGCGGATTTTATCCGCTTTTCTTACGCGTATATCAATTAATAATAGCGTTAAAGTCAATACAAGCGCTACTGCAAAAGTTACCAAGTAAGCAACCTTCCAACCGCTGTTATCAATAATCGTGCCGATAATAGTAGGCGTTATTCCAGCCGCAAGGGACGCTATTGCATTTGATATTGCGCTATACGCGCCACTATTTATGTGTTTACGCATTTTAAATGTTATTACGCTTAACGCGATAGACTTAACGCCGTTAGTTAAAACTACAAATATTATAGTTAAAACGAGCGCAAGTATTACGTTAACTTTATAAAAGAAAGCAAGCAATAGCGGAATAGGCAAAACTATGCACATATATTTAATGCCCTGACGTATAAAATCCCTGTCTTTATTACAAGCAGATATTAAAATCATAGGCCCAGCGGAAATCGCCACGGGCGCTAATATACTGACGTATATTGCAACGTTTTGCCCTAAACCGTGTTCGTTTGCAAGTAGCGGTGTAACGTTATTCATTATACAGTAATATAGCGCAGTTATAAAAAACGTAAGCGTTAAATCAACTGTATAAAACAGCACTTTTTTCTTGCGCGTTTCTAGCGTAAATATCGGGTCGCTTTCGCCGTCTATTTTACCATTATTTGTAGCGAGTTTTTGACCGTCAATCATTTCGTTAATGTGGTTATAGCGCGACGCATATTTTGCTACTGATAAAAACAATATTACCGCAAACAAAAATATACTGCCTAAAACGAAATAAGGGATTCTCCACAAATCAAATGAAATGCACAGTCCGCAAAGCCCGTACGCTATAACCGTACCCATCGCATAACCCAAATTCATAAATCTGTTTGCAATCGATAGTTGGCAGGTAGGTAAATTTTTAGTCAATATCGAATTACAACCGCAAAAAATACCTGCTTGAA
>JAFVTK010000090.1 GCA_017503265.1 Clostridia bacterium
AATAAGTTCACCCGTTTGGTCTTTGCTGACTAAGTCGTTTACAAAAACGAGCGCGCCCTTACTTTTACCTAACTTTATATCTAAAAATGAAACGTCGTCAGACGATAACGCCGTTTTTAAGTATTCTAAATTTTTATTTAACTCTTTAACGATTTTCATAAATTTAGTATTTATAACAATAGAAATTTTATGTAAAATAAAAGCGACCTTAATAAAAAGGTCGCTAAAAATTTAATATTAATTATAAATCGATTTCGCAAGCAACGGGGTAGTGGTCGGATAAATAAATTCCGTTTTTCATTTCGTCCCAAATATACGCAGGGGAAACTTTATCTTTTAATTCTTTTGAAACTAAAATATAATCTATTTTCATAAATTTTTCAGGGTTTCCGTAATTGTGGAAAGTTACCGTCAAATTATCGGTTACGTCTATAAATCCATATTCATTACATAATGACAAAGAGTAATGTTCGGGTTTTGCGTTAAAATCGCCCAAAACAACTGCGGGGCAATCGCCTGTTGTTTGATTAAAAACACACTCTAACCCTTTCGTGCGCGCGTCTTCTTTCTCACCTGCTTCTAATCCCCTATGGTCAAGGTGAACGTTATATACGTTTACGCACTTTTTAGAATTTTTATCAAAAAGTTTGGTTTCAATGCAAATTCTTGGAAAAATGCTTTGGCAAGCAAATTTTGATTCGGGAACTTCCGGGGTGTCGCTAATCCAAAAAATTCTGTTTTTAACGCTTAAATAGCGGTCTTTTTTGTAAGCGGTATAAAGCCCTTCGCTACTAAAATCCGCAAGCCTACCGCTACCGAAAAATTCATATTCTGGAAGAAGTTTTTTCAGTACGTCAAGGTGTTTAGCGGTCATCTCTTGAAAAGCAATAACGTCAGGGTTTTCCAAGCCTATTTTATCGTAGATTAAACCTATGCGGTGAATAAAACTGTTTATGCCGTCTTTATCCCATTGACAGCGGACGTTGAAAGTCACTATTTTCAAAATGAAATCCTTATGTTACAATTTTTTATTATTATAACAAAAAAAACAGTTTAAATCTACTATAAAACTATTAAAATATTCTCATTTATTGATAATAAAAACTTTTTATAAAAACTTTTTCAATCTTTCTTGATAATCTTCTTCAAGTTTAAGCAGTTTATCTAATAACGCTAAAATTTCTTCGTCAAGATTAGAACCTTCGTTTTTCATAGCGGTAAGTTCGTTCACGCCCATAACCGTACCGTTAATCATCATTTCAGCAACTTGATTGCGACTGCTGTTGATTAAAGTTTTCATCTTGATACTGCTCCAAAGCATTGCTTTTTTGAAAGGATTTACGTCTTTTCTTTCTATTTGGTTTTCAACCATAAAAGTAGAAATTTCGCCGATAATTTTTTCATAACCTTCGTATTGTTCTTTTAGTTCGTTCCTAATATCTTCATCTTCAACCGCAGGTAGTAGGTCGGAAATGCTTTGAAGGGCGATATGCGCGTTTTTATAAACGTCGGTAATCGCCTTTACGTTATATTCGTTTTTTTCCATAAAAATAATCTCCTTATAAAGTTATAAAATAAGTTTGTGAAAAGGTTTGCTTTTTATGCTAAAAACGTTTGACTTTTATAATTAAATGTTATAAAATATGCAGGTAGCCGCTCGAAAGGGGTTATTTTTAAGTGCGCTTTTAATAGCACCGCCCCAAAAAATTTATTCGGCGAGACTGGTTAGCAGGAGGTATTTATAATGTACGCAATCGTAGAAAACGGTTCCAAGCAGTACAAGGCGGAAGTTGGTTCGGTCATCAGATTTGAAAAACTTTCGGCAAACGTTGGCGACAAAGTTGAATTTGACGTTTTGATGATTTCTGATGAAGCAGGCGTTAAAGTTGCTGACGAAGCAAAGGCATTTAAGGCAGTAGGCGAAGTAGTTGAACAAGGTAAAGACAAAAAGATTATCGTGTTTAAGTACAAAGCAAAGAAGAACGAAAGGAAAAAGCAGGGTCACAGGCAACCTTTCACCGCAGTTAAGATTCTTGAAATCGTTGCGAAGTAATTAGGAGGGTAGATTAGTATGATGTTCTTATTTAGATTATTCGCTCACCACAAGGGCGGCGGCAGTACCAAGAACGGTAGAGACAGCAACTCCAAAAGACTTGGCGTAAAGAGAGTTAACGGACAAGAAATTCTTGCAGGTGGCATTATCGTTCGTCAACGCGGAACTAAAATTCACCCAGGTAACAACGTTGGTATCGGTAGCGACGACACTTTGTACGCACTTATCGACGGCGTAGTTAAATTCGAAAGAATGGGTAGAAAAGACAAAAAGGTAAGCGTTTACGCAAAAGAAAACTAAAATTATAAAAACGGGCTAAAACGCCCGTTTTTTTGTTAAACGGCTTATAAACGGTAATAATACGTTTTTTGCGAGCGAGCCTTGTATTGCTTGTTTCTAAACCGTTTTTATAAAGAAAATATGGAGCAAATAATTTTAAGTTCAGAATTTTTTAATATCGCTGACACGTTAGAGTGCGGTCAAGTGTTTAGGTTCAAGCCTTTTGAAAAGGGCTTTTTATCCTTTTCGTTAGATAAGTGCGCGTATTGCTATACGGACGGCGCGAATACGGTAATAGAGTGCGAAGAAAAAGATAAAGAGTATTTTGAAAATTACTTTGATATTTTCCGCGATTACTCTAAAATTTATAATTCTGCCATAGCGGAAAACGTGGAAATTTTGTCAAAATCCGCAACGGTGGGTAGGGGAATAAGGATATTAAACCAAGACCCCGTGGAAGCGTTATTTTCTTTCGTGGTTTCTCAAAACAATAATATTCCGCGAATAAAAGGCATAATTGAAAGACTTTGCGAAGGTTTAGGCGAGCAAAAAGGATTTGGTAAAATTAAATATTACGCTTTCCCGTCAGTAGAAAAAATGGCAAACGCACCCTTAGATTTTTATAAAAATATAGGCTTAGGGTATCGCGCTGAATACATAAAAAGGCTTGCGCAAGAAATTAAAAACGGATTATCGATATACGGCTTTAAGGAATATCAAACGATAGAATTAAAAAAGAAACTTATCGCGCTTCACGGCGTAGGTCCAAAAGTTGCTGATTGCGCGCTACTTTTCGGATTTCATAGAAGCGACGCTTTCCCCGTAGATACTTGGATAGAAAAAGTTTACATTGAGGATTTTGGCGGAAGTCTTACAAATCGTGAAAAACAAGCCGAGTATTTCGTTTCGCGCTTTAAAGAAAATTCGGGTTATTATCAACAATATTTGTTTCATTATAAGCGAATAGTAGAAAAAAACCGCGAAAAAGCGCAAAAAGACGATAAAAATTAATTGTAAAAACTCGTTTAATATGTTATACTAAAAAAGATAATTTAAAGATATAATATGGAGGGCATAGATTTATGCAGTATTCAACTGAGGTTAAAGAAATGACCTGCGTTTGCAAAGGACCTAAACACGGTCCTGCTCCCATTCCGGAAGAAGGTAGATGGGTAGAAGCAAAGGAAATTAAAGATATTTCCGCATATACGCACGGTGTAGGCTGGTGCGCACCCCAACAGGGCGCGTGCAAACTTTCGTTAAACGTTAAAAACGGTATTATTGAAGAAGCGCTTGTAGAAACTATCGGTTGCTCGGGTATGACTCACTCTGCGGCAATGGCGGCGGAAATTCTTCCTGGCAAAACGCTTTTAGAAGCACTCAATACCGACTTAGTTTGCGATGCAATCAACACGGCAATGAGAGAACTTTTCCTTCAAATCGTATACGGCCGTTCACAATCGGCTTTTTCGGAAGACGGTTTGGTTATCGGTGCTGGTATGGAAGACTTGGGTAAAGGCGCTCGTTCAATGGTAGGTACTATGTACGGTACTAAGGCAAAGGGCGTAAGATACCTTGAAATGACCGAAGGTTATTGCACCAGAATGGCACTTGACGAAAATGACGAAGTTATCGGTTACGAATTCGTTTCTCTCGGCAAGATGACCGATTTTATTAAGAAAGGTATGGAACCCAACGAAGCGTACGAAAAGTCCAAAGGTACTTACGGTCGCTTTAAAGAAGAAGACGGCGCGGTTAAATATATTGACCCGCGTAAAGAGTAATAGGGAGGGAAAAGTTATGGCACAATTTGAAGGTTATGAAAGACGTGAAGCCAAAATTCTTGCGACTTTGAAAGAATACGGCATTTCTTCTATCGACGAATGTAAAGAAATTTGTGATAAATACGGTATTTCTCCTTATACTATCACGCAAGAAACTCAGCCTATTTGCTTTGAAAATGCAAAATGGGCGTATACCGTTGGTTCAGCAATCGCTTTGAAGGCTGCTGAAAAGACTGGTGATAAAACCGCTGCTACCGCTGCTGCTAATATCGGTATCGGTTTGCAATCTTTCTGTATCCCCGGTTCGGTTGCTGAAAACAGAAAGGTTGGTTTAGGCCACGGAAACTTGGGTAAAATGCTTCTTTCAGAAGAAACCGAGTGTTTCTGTTTCTTGGCTGGACACGAATCGTTTGCTGCTGCGGAAGGCGCAATCAAAATCGCGCTCAACGCTAACAAAGTAAGGGTTAAACCTTTAAGGGTTATTCTTAACGGTCTTGGTAAAGACGCTGCTTATATCATTTCAAGGATTAACGGCTTTACCTACGTTGAAACCAAGTTCGATCCCGCTACCGAAGAAGTTAAAATTATCGAAGAAAGACCTTTCTCAAAGGGCGCAAGGGCAAACGTTAAGTGCTACGGCTCTGATAGCGTACCCGAAGGCGTTGCTATTATGAGACACGAAAACGTTGGCGTTTCTATCACCGGTAACTCCTCCAACCCGACTAGATTCCAACACCCCGTTGCAGGTACTTATAAAAAATGGGCTATCGAAAACGGCAAAAGTTATTTCTCGGTTGCATCTGGCGGCGGTACGGGCAGAACGCTCCACCCCGACAATATGGCAGCAGGTCCTGCTTCTTACGGCATGACCGACACCATGGGTCGTATGCACTCTGACGCACAATTCGCTGGTTCAAGTTCAGTTCCTGCTCACGTTGAAATGATGGGACTTATAGGTGCTGGTAACAACCCGATGGTTGGTATGACCGTTGCTTGCGCAGTTGCAGTTCAAGAAGCACTCAACAAATAATTTACTAATAAAACTAAAAGACCCTTAATTTAAGGGTCTTTTTTGTGTTTTCTTTATTTAAGCATAAAACTATTCCCAAGTTTCAAAGGCGTAGTGTCGGTAACGACGGGTGAAATATCCGTCTTGCTGACGGGTGTTTTTGCGCTCTTTAATGTTAACGGCTTTAAAATATCTACGCCATAAATCGTTTATAGCGCTTTCATTTTCAGAAAGGGCAAACGTTGCAGGTAGGTCGGTATAATCTATTTTGATGGCGCGACCGTCAGATATGGCAATCTTATTGCGTTTTTTATCGTGAATTACGAAAGGTGTGCGCCCTAACCGCCTTAAAAAATGCGGTGCTAAAATAGAAGTTATATCGTTGTCGGGCGCATACTGCGCGTATAAAACCCCGCTTGCGCTTTCTTGAAAGCGTAAAAAACCCGAAACAATGTGTCTTTCGTGAAGAACGCGTTGCACCAAATACGAAAAGTCAGAAACGCATTTTTGAGAAAGGTTTTCGGAAATATCTTTGCGCATTTCCAAAATATAACGCGCGTAATTAAAAGCAATAGAAAGCGCTTTTGGATTGCAAGAAGAAAGGCACACTTTAAGGTGCGCAATAACGTCGTCGCCGGCGTATTTATAAAGCGCCTTTTTAACTCTTTCGGCGGATTGTTTATCCGTTTTAATCTCGCGTATAAGCGCGTCAAATCTCGGTTGATACGTCGCGCGGTCAATAACTTCTTCGGGCTTAATATTTTCGGTAAAACTTATAAATAAAGCAGATAATAAACCGTCAATTTTATAGTCGCAAATAAAAATTATCATAGTTCACCCGTGAGTGCGGAAATTTTGGAACTTTCAGCGCCAAACATAGATAACTGCTCGGCGTTTTCGGCGGTTTCCGCTGCTATCATAACGTTTTGAATATCGTATTCGTTTTTGTTACCTATAAACTTACCTTTGCAGGTAATAAAATGCACGGCGCGCTTTAACACGACGCGCAGTCTTTTAAGGTCGGCAAAGTCGAGTTTGGCATATTTTCTCGCTTGAATTATTCTGTACGCGCTTTTAACGCCTATACCAGGCACGCGCAGTAACATTTCTGGACTAGCCGTATTAACTTCTACGGGAAATAAACCTAAATTTCTTATCGCCCACGCGCATTTTGGGTCGTATTCAAGCGACAAGTTGCCGTCGTTTCCCGTAATTTCGTCGGCGGTAAATCCGTAAAACCTTAAAAGCCAGTCGGCTTGATAAAGCCTGTGTTCGCGTATTAGCGGAACTTGCTCGTAGGGCAGAAGACTAGTTTCAAAATTAGTGGGAACGTACGACGAATAATAAACGCGTTTTAATTTATAGTTTTGATACATATATTCTGTAAGTTTAAGTATGTGCGCGTCGCTTTCAGGTGAAGCCCCAACAACCATTTGCGTAGTTTGCCCTGCGGGTAAAAAATCTTTTCGGCGTTTAAGTTGCGTATCGTAATACTTGTCTAGCGCAAGCATTTTCATAGGCGCGATTATAGCGTCTTTATTTTTTTGCGGTGCTAAAAGTTTAAGGCTAGTTTCGCTTGGCCGTTCGATATTAAAACTTATTCTGTCGGCAAAAAATCCCGCTCTCTCAATAAGCAGTCTATCAGCGCCAGGTATACCTTTTAGGTGTACGTATCCATTAAAGTGGTATTCGGTACGCAATTTTTTAACCGTTTCAAACAATAGTTCCATAGTGTAGTCGGGCGTTTTAACCACGGCTGACGATAAAAATAAACCTTCAATATAGTTCCTTTTATAAAACTCGGTAACCAACGCGCAAATCTCGTCGGGAGTAGCAGTAGCGCGTGGGATAGAGTTGCTTCTGCGGTTTAAGCAGTATTCACAGTTATAAATGCAGTTGTTGCTTAAAAGTATTTTAAGTAATGAAATACATCTACCGTCAGGCGAAAAAGAGTGGCATATTCCACCAAAGCACGCGTTACCAAGTCCGCCTACCGTATTTTGCCGTTTTGAACCGCTAGAAGAACACGATACGTCGTATTTTGCCGATTCAACTAATATTGCAAGTCTTCTTTCGTCTAACATAATCCACCTTAAACCGTTACGATAGAATAATTGTATCACACATTTATTTAAAAAGCAAACAAATGTTCGGATTTTTAAAAATAAACTTTTTAACTCACTTTGTTAAAAAATAAAGTTTACCATTTATGTAAAAATCTTAATTTTTATTACTATATTTTATTGAAAAACCTTTAACTTTGTTGTATAATTATTTTGTTATTAAGTGTGGTACGGATTATGGATAATAAGAATATAAATACTAAAAGTATAGTTAAACCCGACGGGGTAAAAAAGGAGATAGTTACGGTTTTAATAACCGTGATTGCTTCCGTTTTATCGGCGTTCGGGCTTTACTTTTTTGTTTATCCCGCTAACTTTGCGCCGGCAGGGATTGACGGCGTTGCTACTATGCTACAAGAATTAACAAGCATTAACGCAGGTATATTTTCGCTTATATTTAACATACCGCTACTTTTAGTCGCGTGGTTTTTCTTAAACAAAAGATACGTCATATATACGGTAATATTTTCGGTGTTATCGTCCGTACTAATTATCGTGTTAGAAGCGGTTGGTTTTCCGCAATACGTTGCTACAACCGATAGAATAATTCCCGCAGTATTTTCTGGCATAATTTTAGGCGTGCGTACGGGGCTTATGCTAAAATTCGGCGCGTCTACGGGTGGTGTTGACGTAGTTGCAGGTATGGTGCAAAGGAAAGCGCAATATATCAATATTGAACGCATTATTTCAGTAATTTGTTATTTGATAATGGGATTATCTTACTTGGTTTACTGGGATTTGAACAGTATACTTTTAGCGATAGTTCAGATGTTTGTTTTTGAAAAGGCTTCGGCATCTATTATGAAAGATACGCGTAACGCAGTTGAGTTTAAAATAGTTACCCGTAATCCCGAAGCAATTCGCAACGAAATAATTTTTAACTTAAAACACGGCGCAACGCTCGTTGACGGCGTAGGTATGTACACGAACGAAGGTAACGCAATAATAATTTCAGTTGTAAATATTCGACAAATCCCTGAATTTTTAGAAATAATGAAAAAGTATCCCGATACGTTCGTTTATTATTCAGACGTAACGGGGGTAAAAGGTAATTTCCGTTGGAAAAAGGACGATATCGCAAAATGATTAAGATTGACAAAAAAATTTTTTCAAGTTATTTGATTGATTTATGCGTGGCGGTTATAGCAGGGCTTATAGTATCGGTTGCTTATTACTTTTTTCAAAATAGCAACGGTTTTGCTCCAGGTGGCGTAGGCGGTCTTGCGACTATGACCTACCATTTTTTGAAACTTGGTAACATACCGTGGGCATATTTTATGCTTGCTTTTAATATCCCTATTTTTATTTTGGTTACCATTTTCGTAAACAAAAAACTCGGCGCGTTTTTGATTATATACATGTTGGTACAGTCTTTTGGTACTATGCTTTGGGAAGCCGTAGGTTTTAAGCCGTATTGCAAAGAAATTAACGGTGGCGATTTTGAAATAGTGTTTGCTTGCATAGCGACGGGCGTTATCTCTGGTGTAGGATTTTCTATAATGCTACGTCATTTTGGCGCAAGCGGTGGCACTTACGCAATATCCGCGCTACTTAAAAGGGCAAACCCTGCGCTTAATATTGCGTACGTATCATTTTTAATGGATAGTAGCGTAGTGGCGATTGCATTTTTTGCTTACGGTATGAAGATTACGCCGGTTATATGTACGCTTATCAACTTGTTTATAGCAAACGTCGTCGTTGACAATCTTCTTTCTGGTATGAAGATAGGGTTTAAGTTTGAAATTATTACTGATAAACCCGAAGAATTATCCGCAGAACTTATTGAAAAATTACATCACGGCGTAACCGAAGTGCGCGTAGAAGGTATGTATTCGCATACCGAAAAATTTATGGTAGTTTGTATTATCCGCAAAAAACAAATAGGCGAGATGATGAAGATTATAAAAAAATATCCTGGAACTTTTGCTAACTATTCAAAAGTTAACGAAGTTTTCGGAAGATTTAGAAAGTAATTGAAAAAATAAAAGGTAAATATATTGTAAGGAGTTTTTTATGACTTATTTAAAAGACAATTTTTTGTTAACTAACAAGACCGCGGAAAAGTTGTATAACGATTACGCAAAAGATATGCCGATTTTCGACTATCATTGCCATCTTCCCGAAGTACAAATTTTAGAAAATAAAGAGTTTAACGACGTCTTTGAAATTTGGCTTAAAGGTGATCACTATAAGTGGCGTTTAATGCGTAACTTCGGTATTGACGAAGAATATATTACGGGCGACAAATCTAATAAAGAAAAGTTTACCGCTTACTGCAAAACGCTTGGTACTGCTTTCGGCAACCCCTTGTACCACTGGTCGCAAGTAGAACTTAAAGAGTTCTTTAACTGTGAAATTGAAATTAACGAAGACAACGCAGAAACCATTTGGAACTGGTGTAACGATTATATTAAACTAAATAAAATTACCCCCCAAAGCCTTATTGAAAAGTCTAACGTTACGCACATTTTCACCACTAACGAAATATTTGACGACCTTTCTACTTTTGAAAAGATTGCTAAAAAGGATTATAAGTTTAAGGTAATCCCTGCTTTCCGTGCGGATAAGATTATGAACGTGGACGCAGTAGGTTACGATAAAACCATAGAAAAACTTGAAGGTTTAGTTGGTAAAATTAACGGTATTGACGATTTAGAAAACGCAATCGAAACAAGGCTTAAAGAGTTTATCAAGGTCGGCACTACGGCTGCGGATATCGCGCTCCAAAGCGTTTATGAAATTACTGACAAAAAAGACGCTGACAAAGTGTTGAAATCCGCTATTAAAGGCGAACAAATCAGCGACGAACAAGCAAAAGTTTTCAAAGGATATTTTACTTATTTCTTGTTCAAGTTATATGCAAAATACGATATAAGAACTGAACTCCACGTCGGCGCAATGCGTAATAACAACGCAAAACAACTTAAAAAACTCGGTCTTGATACGGGTTACGACAGTATTGCCGAAGACAACAGTATCCGCCTTATGTCAAGGCTTTTCGACAGACTTAACGACGAAGATAGTTTGCCAAAAACGGTAATATTTAACCTTAACCCCAAGATGAACCCCGAAATTATGTCGCTAGTCGGCTGTTTCCAAGACAGTAGCGCAAGCGGTAAAATGCAATACGGACCTGCTTGGTGGTTCTTGGATAATAAAGTCGGTATGGAAAAACACCTTGAAGACTTGACTGCAACCGGTCATATTGCAACTTTCGTAGGTATGCTTACCGATAGTCGTTCACTCCTTTCGTATCCTAGACATCACTATTTTAGAAGAATACTTTGCAACTATTTGGGAACGCTTATGGAAAATAGCGAAATGACGCAAGATATTGAACTTGTCGGAAAGGTTGTACAAAATATTTCTTATCACAATTCAATCAAATATTTCAAAATGAAATAAATAAAATAAAAAATCCGCCTGCACTCATAAATGCAGGCGGATTTTTCTATGCAATTAAATACATTGTTCAACCGTTACTATTAAGCAATACTTATGGTCTATTAATTTAACTTTTTCTTCTAAAATTTTCTTAATTTCGCCTTTTGATAGGGTAGCGTCGTAAGGGATAGCCACGTCAAAAAGAACGTTGGTTCTATTTTCGCCAAACACAACCCTAAAATCGTGTATCGAAAAACGTTTGTCAATATCCGCTAATATAATTTCAATTTTTTCACGCAGTTCGTTAACCCTTTCGTCGTCGGTAACGATAGGGTCTAAATGTCCAGTTAAAACTATTCCCGTGGATTGCATAAAATCTTTTTCTATAAAATCCACAATTTCGTGAGATACTAAAACGTCAACCGACGCGTCGACTTCAATGTGCGCGCTAGCAAAAAATTTATTAGGGCCGTAACTATAAACCGAAAGGTCGTGTACACCCAAAACGTTAGGGTAGGAAAGCAATTTGCGCTTAATTTCAAGCAAAGTGGTTTCGTCTAGCGATTTGCCTATTAAAGTGGAAAAAACGTCTTTAAGTATACCCACCGCAGAGTAGGCGATAAACAGAGAAACGAGTATTCCCGCGTAGCAGTCAACGTTTAATCCCGTAAACTTACAAATCAAGAAAGAGATTAAAACTACACCAGTTGAAACGCAGTCGCTTAAACTGTCAATTGACGACGCTTTAAGCACGGACGAATTAATTTTATTTGCAACTGACTTGTAGTAAAAATAAAGGCTAAATTTTATTATAAAAGAAAAAATTAATACGCCTAATATCCAAAACGAAAAAGATATTTCAGTAGGCGAAATAATTTTTTCAATGGATTCTTTCGTCGTTTCAAAGGCAACCAAAAGTATAATAAAAGCAACCGCCAAAGAGCAAATATATTCAATGCGCTCATGCCCGTAAGGGTGTTCTTTATCAGCAGGTTTTGCCGAAAGTTTAAAAGAAATCGTTGATATAACGCTACTGCCACAGTCGGTTAAATTATTTAAGCCGTCGGCTAATACCGAAATCATACCAAATAATGCGCCTACAACTATTTTACTGATTGCAAGTAAAACGTTTGCAATAATACCCACCACGCTTGCAATAGTGCCGTGGCGAATTCTTTTATTGTCTTGATTATTTATATCCATTTTATATAACCTATCCTATTTCAATTTTGATTTTATAATTTTAATAATTGATTGTCAAGTCTTTTATCATAAGTTAAATGTGTGTATACTTGTTTATAAATATCGTATAGAAAGAACAAATATACAAGTTAAAAAGGCAAATTCTTTAATGTTTTACACAAGTTTTAAGCAAAAAGAGTAGGGAAAAACCTACTCTTGACACTAAAATTTATTTAGAAATCACACAAACGAAGTATATAATCTACTGACACGTTAAAATTTTTGGCGATTGCAATTAAAAATTCAGCGGTGGGAAGACTTTTTCCCGTTTCCCAAAGTGAAACCG
>JAFVTK010000002.1 GCA_017503265.1 Clostridia bacterium
GCGTTCGAGTATTATATTAAAAGCGTTAATTCACCCTTACAAGCGCGTCTAAACGAGTTTATAGCCTACTTTGACGAGATAAGGCTTATATCCGATTTCGTGGGGGCGCACGGTGTTTTGATTAAGGTTATAAACGACAAAGCGATAGAAGCGCACTTACTTGCGCAACCGCTTGGCGTGGCAAAAATCGAAAGGTTAAAGCGTTTCGTTTCTTTAAGCGTGTCGGCGGGTAAAACGCTTACCGTAAAAGAATTCTTAAATAAAATTGAAACTTGCGTAGACGCGTTTGGACTTGCGCCTTTTGCGGGCGAAGAAACCGTAAAGGTTATGACCGTTCACGCGTCAAAAGGTCTTGAATTCCCCGTAGTTATTCTGTGCGGTTTAGAAGCGCCTTTTAACGCAGAAGACGAACGCGACGAAATAATTTTAGACCGTGAATACGGCTTTGCGGTTAAATATTACGACGACTTTACTCGCGTTAAAAGTGAAACTCTTTTACGCGGATTTATCAAAGAAAAAATGCGCGTTGACAGGTTAAAGGAAGAAATGCGTTTGTTTTACGTCGCTATGACTAGGGCAACGTACTCTTTGCATACGGTTTTTATGTCAAAAGAAGACGGTAGGGCCGAAGAGTTTAACGGCGCAAATAGTTTTTTAGATTTTATACCTAAATGGTTACCAGCGGAAGAACACGTTCAAACGGCGCTTAAACTTTACTATCAAGCGACAAATGCGCGTAAAGTTATCATAGTTAAGCCTGACGGCAAAGCAGTTGAAGAGATTAAAAATAATTTTTCTTTTGTTTACCCGTATTTGGCGGATTCGGTTTTGCCGTTAAAGGGTAGCGTAACAGCGCTTTCAAAGTCTGACGATAAAGAGCATTATACGCACGTATTATTTGAAGAAGAAAGTCCTGACGCAGAAAGGGGAACTATTGCGCATAAAATTTTAGAGAATTTTGATTTTGACGGCGACGACTTATATTTGCAAGTAAATAATATGATTGAAAAATGTGTTTTAACGCGCGAAGAAGTCGATAAAATTAATCTTGAAAGATTAAATAAGGCGCTTATAGGCGGTGCGTTTAGTGGGGTAAAAGGAAAAACGCTTTTGCGCGAACGGGCGTTTTTGGTAAATATCGAAGCGGATAAAATTCTTGATACAAAAAGCAAGGAATACGTTTTACTGCAAGGGGTTATCGACCTTTTAATCGTAGACGAAAACGAGGCGGAAATAATTGATTATAAATATTCTTCGCTTTCGCCTGAAAGTTTAGCCGTTAAATATAAAAAGCAACTTGACCTTTACGCATACGCCGTTGAAAAGGTGCTAAATAAACGCGTCCGCAAAAAAACGCTTATTAATATTTTTACAGGCGATACCGTGGAATTAGCGTAATTAAGACAAAATAATATAAAACGTTTGGTTATTCGACAAAGCCTTTTGGTATATTATATCGCGGAGGTGGTTATGACCGAACGTTTTTCTTTTTTTATAGATAATTTATTTGTGGCGTTGGGAGCGAGTGGAGCGCTTTTTATCGGCGTTATTATATTAGCAGTAGCGTTTATAACGGTTTTAGGTCTGTCGCTATTTTGTCGCGGATATTCGCTAAAAAAAAGAAGTTGGTTTATCTTTCTTATTATAGGCGTAAGTATTTTCGTTTTAGCAGTAAGTTTAATTTGCAATAACGGTTACGGGTATGCGCTTATCGTTCTTTCAATAGGCGTTATATTTAGTGCGCCGATTTATTCGATAAGAGTAAAAAATAAAACGACCAAAGAACAGCGTGATTTAATAAGGTTTATCGACGGCGAAATATATGGAAAATGCGACGTTAAAGAAGAGCGCGACTTGCCTTTTACGGTAGATACGCCCGATAAAAATATTTCTTCGATAAATTGTAAAGTCCGTGATGAGGAAAAAGTTCCTGAATTAAAAGCAGAAAAAAGTCAGCGAGTTGACCTTGATTTTACGCACGTTAAAAACGTTATTTCAAGGCTATCTTTTTTTGAGTTGTCGCCAACGGACAAAAAGCAAATAAAAGACTTGGAAACGGCGGTTTACTCTGCGGAAAACGGTATGCTTACCCCTGAAATTAAAAATCGTGTTAACGACGGTTTAGGGGCGCTTCTTAAAATAATGGCAAAGCACGGCGTTTAGTAAAAATGCACAAAAATGAACTTAAAACCGCTAAAAATGCGGTTTTTTGCATTTTACGATTGACATTACGCAATATATTGTTATATAATTATTTAAATAGAAAATAAAGAATTTTGCTTGCCGTGTTTTTGCTTTGTTAGATAAAAGGGGTTTTAGTGAAAAAGCGATTTATTACGTTAATTTTATCAGTCGTATTGTGTTTTACGGCATTGTACGGTTTTGCGGGGTGTACAGCAACCGGACCGTTTACGGTTACCTTTGAGCCTTGTAGGGAAGGCGCTATTCTTGCGCGTGAATATCACGAGAATAGGATTGAAGATAGGGAAAATATTTTTGAAATTGAATACGTTGACGACGGTAAAGTATATGAAGAAGACTGGGAAAGACCAGTTAAGTGGGTAAAGCAGACCGTAAATAACGCAAGTGAAATTATAGAACCCATTTTCTTGCACGAAAGCGCTTGGCACGACGGTTGGTCTAAAAGTATTCGTAGATTGACTTCTAGTACAAAAGTTGGCGCTACTTGGGACGAACACGCTTTTACCGTTACTTTTGAGCCGGGTGCGTACGACGCTACTTTGGTTAGTGGACATGAAAACAGGTTAAGGCAAGAAGTTTTAAGTCCGCTTAACATCAAGTATCCCGAGTGGACGAGAGTAGGGTATACTATGGATGAAGCTTGGAGTTGGAGTAAGTACTCTACGTCTGATATTAACGGTAATTGTACTTTGACTCCCGAGTGGAGGGCTAACACTTATACTATATCTTTCGTTGACGAAATTGAAGAAAACGTTTATGAAGAGATTTGTGAAAGTAAACAAGTAACTTACGGCAAGCCTATCGGTGAAATGCCCGTACCCGTTAAAGACGGTGAAACTTTCGGTGCGTGGAAAGTCCAAGGCGAGCATACGTTTATTTTTGGTGATAAAGTTTACGATTATACACAAAACTTAACCTTGCAAGCAGTATGGGTTGGTAGCGACGTAGGTTTGATTGAATACGAAGACGTTGGCGGCGCTTATAGCGGAAACGTTACTTATAAGTACGGTCAAGAAACACCCCTTACTACTCCTCAAAAAACTGGCTATACGTTCGTTGGTTGGTCAGGTACGGGAATAGGCGACGGTGTTAACGATAAGGTGTTGACGTACACTATTCCAGCGGATACGTTAGACGCTAAACTAAAATTTAAGGCGCATTGGACGGCAAAAGAATACACCGTTCATTTTAACGCAGGTAGTGGCGCTACGCTTGAAACGGACAGCAAACAAGTTTTATTTGGTAATGAACTAGGGGACTTACCCGTTCCGCAAAAAGACGGTTATGAGTTTGCAGGTTGGTTTTATAATAACGTTACCGTAAACGAACAAACCGTTTGGGATATTGACAGCAATTCGGTTGAACTAGTTGCGCAGTACGTTAGAATTTATACTATTTATTACGAATTAAAGTGCTTGGTAAGGGGAACACAAGTAACGTGTAAATTTGATAATTCAGTCAACCTTGAAAGTTTTGGACTTGTAAAAGAAAGTGATTATCTCTATAAATTAGAAAACGTTAAAGAAGGTTCGCTATTGCCACCTTTCCCGTCCGTTAAAACTGAAAACAGCGACGAATACGGATTTTCGTCTTGGAAGTTTGGTAAAACGGATACTAAAAAAGGCGTAACGGTTAGTGCTGGAACAATGATAAATGAAAGTAACTTTAAAGGTACTTATGAAACTGGAATAATCAAATTAACCGTGCATTGTTATTCGTTCTGGACGCCATTTTATTGATAAATAATTAAAAGTATTACACCCGTGGTGAAATTGCCACGGGTGTTTTAACTTTAAATCCCCTTTTTTGAATATAATAAAAAGACTATGAAATAGTTAATAAAGAACAAAGGGGAAAACTTATGATTAAACCCATCTCGGTTGCTTTGCCGTATCCACCGATTAACGGTATCGGTGAAGATAAAAAATCCGCCGCTCTGCTGGGTTCGGCTTACGCAGGACGACACGGTGAACTAAAAGCAATACTTCAATACATATACCATTATTTTTTCTATAAAAAACTTGGGGACGAAATTACGGCTAAAACGGTTTTAGGTATAGCGTTAGCAGAAATGAAACATTTAGAGATTTTGGGCGAACTTATGCTTGAACTTGGCGCAGATCCCGTTTTTTACCGTATGACACCGTTTGGGCGTGAAGAAGCAATTACAAACGTTTCGTACAGTAAAACCAAGGAAAAAATGTTGATGGACGATATTGCGGGCGAATTAGTCGCTATAAACGAGTATAATAAAATAGTTGAAGCGTTAAATAACGAACGCGTTGAAGCAGTATTAAAGCGCATAGTTATTGACGAAGAACTTCACGTCAAAGCCTTAAAAGAGAGATTGTCTAACGTTAAGGGCGCGTTATTTAGTGATTAAAATAATAAAAAATTAAACGGAGCGGTGCATTTTTTTAATTGCAAACTCCGTTTTTTATTAAAATGTGTAAAAAAACGCGCTTTTTTATTGCATTTACTAAAAGTTTAATATATAATAAATATATTAAATCAAAGAAGTAAAGTGGGAGTATAGATATGCTTTTTTGGAAAAAGAAAAAAAACAATTCCGAACTCGGTAAAATAATCGTAGGCGAAGGCGCTTCGCTTCAACACGTTGAAGGGTATAATAGACTTAAAGATAATATCCTTTATATGAACGCCGACGGAAAGAAAAAAGTTATTCAAATTGAATCGGCTGTTCAAGGCGAAGGGAAAACCACCGTGGTTTGTAACCTTGCCGTAAGTTTAGGTCTTACCGATAAAAAAGTTGCGGTAGTAGATTTGGATTTCCACCGTCCGCGTACGCACAGACTTTTTAAGGTTAGTAAAGATCTCGGTATTGCCGAATATATTTTGGGTAACGCTGATATTGACAGTATTATTAAAAAGACGGAATATAAAAACGTTGATTTAATTACGCGTGGTGCGGAAATTTATAACTCTTCACTCGTTTTCGTTTCGGACAAGTTTAAAGAACTTATTAGTGCGTTGAGTGAAAAGTACGATTACGTTTTACTCGATTGTGCGCCCGTATTGCAAGTTTCTGATTATATCCACGTTTCGCGCGTTTCAGACGGCGTATTGTTTATGGTTGCTTACGCTTCTACCACGAAGGCGCAAGTAGCAGAAGCGATTAAAGAACTTAAAAAGAACCAAGCAAATATTCTCGGTACAGTATTTACCATGTATGATAAGAAGAAAGATAAAAATTACGACGCTGGTAATTATTACGGATATAACTACGGGGAAGAAAGCGACGGTAATACGAAAGTAGAAGCAGAATAATTTTATATTAATATGATAGACGTACACACTCACGTTTTGCCTTTTGTTGACGACGGCAGTCGTTCGGTAGAGAGTTCGCTTTTAATGGTAAAGGAAGCGGTGGCGCAGGGAGTTACGGATATGGTTTTAACACCGCATCTACGCGGAGATTATAACGCTTCATCTAAGCGGTTGAAATCTGTTTATAATGATTTTTGCGACGTTGTTAAAAATGCTGGTATTGAAATTAAGTTGCATTTAGGTCAAGAAATTTTTATTGATAAAGACTTTAAAAAACTTTTTTCTACTGATAAAATTTTAACGCTTAACGGCAGTAAATTCGTTTTAATAGAGTTTGATTACGTTTCCGATTTTGATATAGGTGAAACCGTTTACGAACTTGTAAATATGGGTTACGTTCCTATAATTGCGCATTTTGAAAGGTACGTTTACGCGGATAGTTCTGTTGCGGAAGAAGTTAAGTCTTTGGGCGGATTTATTCAAGTTAACGCCGATTCGTTTTTTGGTAAGGCAAAAAAAGTTTATTATAAAAAAATAAAAGAATTATTTAAGGACGGACTTGTGGATTTCGTTGCTAGCGACGTACACGCGTTTAGGGAAAATTACTTAAATAAAGCGTACGCTTTCGTGCTTAAAAAATTCGGGGTAAGTACGGCTGATGCCGTGTTTACCAACAATGCATTAAAAATACTAAACGGTCAGACTTGACGGTCTGACCGTTTTTACGAGAGGATTAAAGTGAAAAAAAGGATAATTGCTATCGGCGGTGGAGAGATAAAGAGCAAAACCACCTTAAAAATCGACGAATATATTGCTAATCTTGCCAAAGAACACGCTGGCGATAAACGCGCAAACGCGCTCTTTATAGGTACGGCTTCGCACGACAGTATGCCTTACTTTAACAGTTTTAGAAAAACTTACACTTCGGTTTTTGATATAAAGGCGGAAGTGGCGCTTATGGTCTACGGCGAAATGTCGCTCGAAAAAATTGCGGGCAAAATAGATATGGCGGATTGCATTTATATCGGCGGTGGCGATACCGTTTTTATGCTGGACAAGTGGAAAGAGTTTGGCGTAGATAAACTTATTATTGACGCTTATAATCAAGGTAAGATTATTTGTGGACTTTCGGCGGGCGCTATTTGTTGGTTTAAGGATATGTATACCGATTACGAAATTATGCGCGGTCAAAGTTCGGAATACGTTTTAAAAAAAGGTTTGGGAATTTTGGACGGGGCAATGTGTCCGCATTTTAACGATAGAGAAGAAGACTTTACGGTAGCGCTTAAAAAGGGTGTTATAAAGGGCGCGTATTGCGTAGAAAACGATTGCGCGATAGAATTCGTTGACGGAGAGTATTCAAAAGTTATTTCGGCTGGCGGAAAAGCGTACTATATGAGTTTTGACGGAGTAAAGACTGATAAAAGAGAATTGCAATGAGAGTAGAAAATTACGATAAGCAAATGCAAAAAATTATTTCCGACTTGCAGAAAAACGGCGTAAAACCAAAATTACTGTTGCACTCTTGTTGCGCGCCTTGTTCTACTGCTTGTATTGAACGGTTAAAGGATTATTTTGATTTGACCGTTTATTATTATAATCCGAATTTGGACGCGGTAGAAGAGTTTTTTTTGCGCGCTTACGAACAGCGAAGGCTGTGTTTAGAGTGGGGGATTGATTGTATAATAGAAGAATACGATAAACAAGAATTTTTAAGCGAAGTTAAAGGGCTTGAAAATGAGCCGGAAGGCGGTGCAAGATGCGCAAAATGTTTTAGTTTAAGGCTTAGAAAAACAGCCGAAAAAGCCAAAGAGCAAGGTTTTGAATATTTTACTACAACGCTTACCGTAAGTCCGTTAAAAAATGCAGAAATTATTAATAGTATCGGCAAAACGATTGAAAATAAAACGGGTGTTAAGTTTTTGCCGACGGATTTTAAAAAGCGTAGTGGATACCATCGCTCGATAGAGTTATCGCGCGAATTAAAACTTTATAGACAGAATTACTGTGGATGTGAATTCTCAAAAAATTCCATACCTAATTTTTAAAAAGCCAAGTGATTTACTTGGCTTTTTATAATTTTATATTTACGAAAAACTTTCGTAAAAAATAAAGTTGACTTTTATATTATAATGAGAGTATTATATACTTAAACAATTAGTTAAGGAGCGTGCTATGGAAGAGTTAAAAGATGGTAAAAAACTTAAAGTAAGCGAAAGACCGTGGTACAAATGGGTCATAATCAGTTTATGTTTTATAATGGTTATGTTTTGTTTGGGCTTTTGTTCGTCGCCGTACAGTTGGTACATAAATAAAATCGTGCCGTACTTGGGTGTTGACGAATCGGCTTATTCAATCGGCAAAAGTATACGTTTCGTAACCACCGCAGTCGTCAATTTGTTTTTTGGCTTTTTGGTTGCTAAATTTGGAACTAAAAAGTTGATTTTAGCAGGTCTTATCAGTCTTGCTGGTTCTATGTTATGCCACGCTTTTGCGACTAATTTAGTGCTTATTTACGTCGGTGGCTTTTTGTTGGGATTGGGTCTTTCTTGGACGACCACCACTATCGTTGGTTTCATCGTTAATAAATGGTGTAAAGAAAACAGGGGAACGATAATGGGTGCGATTTTAGCGTCTAACGGTATAGGCGCAACTATCGCAACCGAAGTTTTAAGACCGATTATCCGTAGAGATGCAACTAGTTTTAAAGAATCATATATAATCGTTGCAATTACTCTTGGCGTTATAGCGTTACTTTTCTTGTTTTTATACAAAGATAAAAAGAGCGACGATACCGTTGAAACCGGCAAAAAGAAATCAAAACGTGGTCAAAATTGGACTGGTATTGAATATAAAGACGCAGTAAAAAAACCGTATTTTTATATGTCGCTCGTTTGTATATTCTTTACGGGCATGGTGTTGCAAAGTATTACGGGCGTTGCTACACCGCATTTAGAAAACGCAGGAATTAACGACGATTTCATCTCTATTACAATAGTTATACACTCGGTTACTTTGGTTATATTTAAGTTCCTCACCGGTTTTATTTACGATAAGTTAGGTTTAAGAATTACGACTAGTATTTGTATGATTACGGGCGTTTTGATTATGGTTGCGCTTGCGCTGGTTTCTAACACTACAATGGGTATGGTGCTTGCAGTATTTTATAGCGCGTTTGCATCGCTTGCGTTACCGCTTGAAACTATAATGTTGCCTATTTACGCAAACGATTTGTTTGGTGAAAAGGCTTACAACAAAACTTTGGGACTTATCGTTTCGGTAAACACTGCGGGTTATGCGCTCGGCGCACCACTTGCAAGTTTGTGTAAAGATATTACGGGCAGTTATAATTTCTCTTTGTGGTTGGGCGCAGGTTTAATGGTTGGCTTAATCGTTTTAGTACAGTTTGTAATTAA